>JAFZRB010000417.1 GCA_017620115.1 Clostridia bacterium
CCATGGCGCCCCAGCTGACGCCCATGGCCTGGGCGATGAAGGCTACGCTGGAGTTGGCCTGCACAATGGCCAGGGCCGCGGAAATGACGATGAACACGACGATCAGCAGGCGCATAACCAGAAGCTGCTTCTTCTCGTCCATATCCTTGATGACATGGCCCTTGAGGAAGTCGAGCGTCAGCGTCGACGAGGAGGCCAGCACCAGCGAGGACAGCGTGGACATGGAGGCGCTCAGCACCAGGATGACCACCACGCCGATGAGGATGTCCGGCAGGCCCGAGAGCATCGCGGGCACGACGGCGTCATAGCTGCCGCCGGGCAGGCCGTTTTCAGCGATGGGGATGATGTCCGAGAACAGCCGGCCGAAGCCGCCCAGGAAGTAGCAGCCGCCCGCCACGATGATGGCGAACACGGTGGAGATGATCGTGCCCTTGCTGATGGCGCCCTCGCTCTTGATGGCATAGAACTTCTGCACCATCTGCGGCAGGCCCCAGGTGCCCAGCGAGGTGAGCAGCACCACGAAGAACAGGCCGAGCGGATCGGGCCCGAAGAACGAGGCGAATACGCCGCTGTAGCCGGGATTGGCGGCGTCGCTGACCTGCGAGAGCCCCTGCAGCGAGCCGATGAAGCCGCCGTTCTGGGAGAGCACCGCCGCGATGACGGCGATGATGCCGCCGATCATGATGATGCCCTGGATGAAATCGTTGATGGCTGTGGCCATGTAGCCGCCCGCGATGACGTAGATGCCCGTCAGCACGGCCATGGCGATGACGCACACGGTGTAGTCGATGTTGAAGGCCATGCCGAACAGGCGGCTCAGGCCGTTGTAGAGCGAAGCCGTGTAGGGAATGAGGAATATGAACACGATGGCCGACGCGCCGATCTTGAGGGCGCTGCTGTCAAAGCGCTTTCCGAAGAACTCGGGCATGGTGGCGCTGGAGAGATGCTGGCTCATAAGGCGCGTGCGCCGGCCCAGGATGACCCAGGGAAGCAGCGAGCCGATAAAGGCGTTGCCAAGGCCGATCCAGGTCGAGGCGATGCCGAAGCGCCAGCCGAACTGACCGGCGTAGCCCACGAAGATGACCGCGGAGAAATAGCTGGTTCCATAGGCGAAGGCGGTGAGCCACGGGCCGACCGAACGGCCTCCCAGCACGAAGCCGTTTACGTCAGTGGCATGCTTGCGGCAGTACAGCCCGACTCCCACCATCACAGCGAAGAAACAGACGACCAGCAGGATCTTGAGTAACATAGAACAGACGCTCCCTTCTGCGAGGGCATGAAAAACGCCCTCAGATTGTGATTCTGAGGGCGAGACATTCCCGCGATACCACCTCAATTCGCCGCCTCCTCACGAAGGACAGCCTCTCGGAGTACAAGCGAAGCGCGATATACTCCTGCGCGATGACGGGCGCTTCCGTCGCAGCCTACTGAGCGTTACGCCGTTTGGTGCGCGGCTCGGGAAATGTATTCAGATTCGCCTCATCCGCGGTCTCGCACCGGCCGGCCGCTCTCTGGAGGATGGCGTGACGAACTTACTTCTTTTCCGTCATTGCCTTTGAAATTGAAAGTTTATTCAATTGAGACGTATTTTAGCGCAACAGAGCTGATTTGTCAATACCTTTTTCCGAAAAATCTGGCGAAAATATGAGAAAAAGTTCGGGAAATTGAGGATGCCCCGGCTTGACTGCGCCGCGCGCCGCGGGATATAATAAACCGTATAAAAAGAAGATACAGAAAGGAAGCTACCCATGATTGTTCGATTCAAAAAACTCAGGCCGAACGCGCAGGCGCCCGTTTACTCGTCTGAAGGCGCGGCGGGCGCGGATCTGCGCGTGTGCCTGGACGCGCCGGTCACCATCCAGCCGGGCGAGACGAAGATGCTGCCGCTGGGGCTGGCGATCGAGATCCCGGAGGGCTATGTGGGCCTGGCTTATGCGCGGAGCGGCCTGGCCTCGAAGCGCGGCATTGCGCCGGCCAACAAGGTGGGCGTGATCGATTCGGATTTCCGCGGCGAGATGATGGCCGCTCTGCACAACCACGGCAGCGAGCCGCAGCAGATCGAACCGGGCGAGCGCGTGCTGCAGCTGGTGATCGCGCCGTGCGTCCAGGCCTCGTTCAGCGAAGCCGAGACGCTGAGCGAAACGGGGCGGGGCCAGGGCGGCTGGGGTTCGACGGGCCGTCAGTGAGGAAAAAGAGCCGCGAAAAGCGGCTCTTAGGGGACAGACAGGCGCAGATGAAAGACGGAATGGGGAAGAGGGGAGAACACCCACGCCAGCCTGTATTCATTATTATACAGTATGTCCGATTGGGTTTTGCGGCTAAAGTGTGGATATCCACGTACAATTATGTAAATTGTTCATTGCGTCCGGTTTCGAGGTAGTCGATCTGCGCGGGCGTGAGGTGAAAGTTCAGCGCGTCGAAGGACTCCTCGAGCTGCCCGACGCTTGAGAAGCCGCTGAGCGGGATGCATTTGGCCTTGTTGTCGCGCGTGTAAGCGACGCAGATAGCCGCGGGCGAACGCCCCAGTGCCTTTGCGAGCCTGTCGAGCCGCGCGGCGCGCCGGCGGTTTTCCGGAATCCGGTCATAATAGCGGATGTCGCCCTCACGCAGCGGCTCGCCCGCAATGACGCGCTTGAAATAGCCGCGGCCCTGCGGCCCATAGCCCATGATCGGGAACTGCGATTCCACGTACCAGCCGAACTCCACGTCGCTCATGGGCACATGGGTCACATCCTTCGTCTGCGCGGCGGTGGTGACGGCCAGCGAGAAGTGGATCTGGCAGAGCGAGAAGGGCGTAAGACCGTTCTGTGCGGCGAATTCGTTGGCCTCGATGATGCGGCCGATCGTCCAGTTCGAGCAGCCAACGGCGCGCGCCTTGCCCGCCTTCACGAGCCTGTCGAGCGTGATCATGATATCGGCGACCGGCAGGCGCGGGTTGTCGCGGTGCAGCAGGTGCAGATCGGTGTGATCCGTGCCGATGGCTCTGAGCGATTCTTCGAGATCGGATTCGATCTCCGCGGGCGAGAGGCGGGAAATATGCATGGCGTTGGAATCGGCGGGGAAGCAGCCCTTGGTGACGATGATCACCTGGTCGCGCAGGCCACGGGAGCGGAGCCAGCGGCCCAGCGCTTCGTCGGATTGGCCGTCGGCGTATTTGCGGGCCGTGTCGAAGCAGTTGCCGCCCAATTCGATATAGCGATCCATGATGGCAAAGACAGTCCTGTCGTTTTCGGCAGGGCCGCGCTTACCGGAGCCCAGCGCCAGTTCGCTCAGCTTCAGCCCGGCCACGTTGATTCTTTCCATGGGACGTCACCCTTTCATTGGTTATCACGACCATTTTACAATAGACCGCGGCTCATGTCAATTTCTGCGCGGGCAGGAAAAGCTTGCGGCGAAAGGTGCAATGTGCTAAAATAGCTGCATAAGATTCATACGGAGGGAACGGGTATGGACAAGCTGACCGGGCGGCGCATCGTGCTGCGCGAATTCCGCCAAGAGGATATTTCGGGCATACGCAGCTGGGTGAATGACGCCGAAACCACGCGCTTTATGGGCAGCGCCTTCATGAAGCCCCAGCCGTGGGAGCAGACGGAAAGCTACCTCTCGAATATTCTGAATGGCAGCGCCGGCGGCGTGAACCTGGTCATCGCAGACCGGGAGAAGAAGCGCTATCTGGGCCAGTGCGCGCTTTCCATGATCGATCAGACCGCACGTCACGCGGAGTTGGCCGTGGTGCTCGCGCCTGACAGCGCGGGGCTCGGCTACGGCGTGGAGGCCATCGAATTGCTGCTCGGCTTCGCCTTCCAGGAAATGAATCTGAATCGCGTGTACCTGCGTGTTTACGCTGCCAATGAGCGCGCAATCCGCTGCTACGAGAAGTGCGGCTTTCGGCTGGAAGGTCGCCTGCGGGATCACGCGTTCAGGGACGGGCGCTACGAGGATGTCTTGGAGATGGGCATCCTGAGACGGGAGTTCGAGACGTCGCGCGAGTGAGGCCCTTTTTGCAAGTTTTCAGAAATTAACTCTTGACAAGGCGGGAAACGTATGGTATTATATATCTCGTTCCGGAAACGGACAGCCTTGGAAAGTCAATAAGGGTGCATGGCTGAGGTGTTAGTCCATTCTGGGGAGATTACATAAACAAGGTCGCATGGCTCAGTTGGTAGTACCAGACGGTACAAACCATCGAATCCTGAATGTAGATGTTGACGGAGTGCTGGTAAGCCGTTATCACTGATGACCAGAAGCCTCAAGCAAATTTCCGGACGTTTTGCGAGAGTTGCCTGAAAAGTTCGGAACAAGGTCGCATGGCTCAGTTGGTAGAGCACATCGTTCACATCGATGGGGTCACAGGTTCGAGTCCTGTTGCGACCACCACAAACCCTTGAAAACACTACGTTTTCGAGGGTTTTCTTTATGCTTAAAATGAACACCCCGGGGTCCTTTTCCGGTCGTTACTGGTTTCCTCCCCTGGGCAATTCTCAGCAAAAAGGTGAACAATCTTTTGAACACAGCAAAGTTTCATTTTTTCTGTGTTGACGAAATGGGTGTTCATGCTATCCACCAGATTAGATGTTGACGGAATGCCCGTTCGATGTGCACGGCTTGCCTGCTGTTAGATGTGGACGGAGTGAATGCAAGAGATTTAAGCATCGGTTATCCGTACTCAGATTAACAGTTTGGGATTCCTGAACCCGTCCACGCCCTCGCAGATCAATTGATTGCACAGACGGATGACCTCCTCCACGGGGGTCTTTTTGCCGTCCGTGACCCATTGCTGATAAAGATTCATAATGGTGGACTGGGTAAACACCAGCAGCATATGCTGCTGCCATTCCGGAATGTTGTTGAACCACGCGCTCTGATGCCAGGTCGCGGCATTGACCCGGTCGATCATAGCATTCCGAATCGATGTGTAACTGGCGGCGCAGGTGATCTTCTCATACACTTTTCCCTTGCCGACGGAATAGCGGAAGAAAGCTTCGTTCACCTTGTGCAGTTCCTCCGGCAGACGGTAGTGCCGGATCATTTCGATATATTCAGAGGACATTTCTGCCTGCAGCTCCGCCAGGAGATCGTCCATCGTAGGATAGTAGCGGTAGAAGGTCTTTTTATTGATCTTCGCCCGATCGCAAAGCTCCTTCACCGTCATCTCGTGATAGTCCATCTCACAGATCATCTGTTCAAAGACA
>JAFZRB010000053.1 GCA_017620115.1 Clostridia bacterium
ATGCTCCGTGCCCGCATATCTGCGCCGCATGGAAGCGGGTTCTTTCTGAGCGGCAAGCAGGGCCCGTTGCGCGCGTTCTGTAAATCTCGCAAAAAAAGCCATAGATCCTCCTCAATCAAACCATTTCACATTCGCCCAGCAGAGTGTCAACCGCCTCCCGCAGCGCCTCCGCGCGCATCGCGTCCCGCTGCCGCTCGGTCATTTTTTCCATGGAGCGGCATTCAATGGAGGCGTTCTGCATGTCCGCCATCAGCCGGTCAACCGCCTCGCCGGTCGTGTTTAAAAGCCCCAGCGCCGCGCCTGTGCGGAGTTCGGAACAGCGCTGCATCATTTCCCTCTCGCTCATCAGCTTTGCCGCGCGGATCAGCGCCAGCGAACGGGCAACGCGGTCTTCTATCAACAGGGTATCCTGTTCGCGTATCTTGTTTCTCACACCGCGTTCACAGCCGATGATCCTCTCAGCCGCTTCGCTGATCGAACCCAGCATATCCTCTTCCGTGCGGCCGATCACAGCCGAACCGCTCAGCTGATAGAGATTGCCCAGCACGTCGCCCTTTTCCTCGCGCCAAGGCGTCAGGCTCATGCCCTGTCCGGATAGCTCCTGATGAATGCGGCCGATTTGTCCCGCCGCGCGCATCGTGGGCAGGTGCATGAGCACCACCGCCTTCATACCGGTTCCCGCGCAAGCCGGATCGGCCGTCAGAAAGCCGAACTGCTCATCGTAAGCGTAAGCGCCCGCCGCGTCCAGCCAGCCGTCCGCCTGGCAGGCCAGGTCAGCCGCATGCTCCACCTGCAAGCCGGGGAGCATGCCGTAGATGCGAACATGATCCTCTTCGTTCACGAGAATGCTCATCGTGGAGCCTTTTGAGAGGAAGGCCGCGCCGCGCGAAGGCCGCCTGAGCAGCCCCCTGCTGATCAGATAATGATCGGCCAGCCGTCCCCGTTCCGATTCGTTCATGTCGGTAAGGCGCGCCAGCGTAAACGCATCTTTTTTGCCGGCCGCCTCAATCCCCTCCGCGACGCGCGTTATATTGTGCGCCGCTTCCTCGTCGCTCATGACGCTTTCGAAAGGGACGTCGGCGAAATTGCGCGCCAGCCGGACGCGCGTCATGACGACGATATCCGAAGACGGCGCTTTCCATTCATTCACCGCGTTTCGCCTCCATTTCGGCCGACAGCGCGTGGATCTGGTCGCGCAGCGACGCCGCCTCTTCATAGGCCTCGTCGGCGATGGCGCGCTTCTGCCTGCGCCGGAGCTTTTCAAGCTGCATCCTCAGAGAAACGGCGCAAGCGACGCCGCCAGACGTCCGCCCAATGTGCTTCGACGCGCCGTAGGTTTTGTTCATCCACTCGGTCAACGGCTGCCGGAACGCTTCGTAGCACTGCGCGCAGCCCAGCCTCCGGCTGGCCCTGAATTGGGCGTAGGTCGTGCCGCACTGGGCGCAGCTGATATCCGGCACGGGCGCTTCGGCTTCCGGCGCGGCGGCCTTTTCCTGCTTCTGGCGGATCATCTGGCTCAGGCGGCTGGCGATGGCTCCAAAATCCAGGCTCAGCTCCTTCTTTCGGGCCAGGCACTCGCTGCACAGGTTGAAATCCCTCTTTTCGCCATCCACAATGGTCGTCAGATGAATGTTGGCCGGGCGGACGCCGCATTCGTCACACATGATCATGTTGCTCACCCCGTTCGACATTTCGGAATACCTGCTGCAGCATATTGCGCAGCACGGCCGCGCGCAGCACGTTTTTCGCGCTGATCGGCAGCGCCAGCGCGTTCTGAGCCACGGCGGAGCGCATGATCAGCGCTTCGTTGGCGGTGACCAGCTTGCAATCCAGCAGGTGTTTGATGATGGCCACGGCGCTGTCCTCGTCGATCTCCGTGCCCACGCGCTGCAGCAGTATGCTCAGCAGGTTGCCCTCCGAGCGCGGATGCATGCGCACGATGCGCACAAAGCCTCCGCCGCCGCGCCGGCTCTCGATCACGTAGCCGTGATCCACGGAAAAGCGCGTCGCCAGCACATAATTGATCTGCGACGGAGCGCACCCGAAATGCTGGGCCAGTTCATTGCGGCGGAGTTCGACCTGCGTGCCTTCCTCCATCAGATCTTTGATGAATTTCTCTATCGTATCGCTCAACTGCGCCATAAATAACGCCTCGCTTTTGACTTTCTCTGACTATTTTAGCGCATTTATTTGACCTTTGCAATGCCCATACTCATCTTTTAACAGAAAATCCATAGCCGCGCCGATTCTTCTCCGTTCATTTTTCCTGAAACGCGCCCGGATTATTCCCGCATTCAGACAGTCAAAAAGCAAGGCGCGGGGAAAAACGTCCCGCGCCCGTCTGATTCTGTGATTATTCTTTTACAGCGTCCTCGTAGGTCTCCCACGATTCCAGGCATTCATTGAACCTCGCCGCGCCGTCGACGGTGACCTTTGAGGCGGAATCTCCGTCGAGATACAGCGTGAAATCGTCGTGTTCCTTCAGCATGGTCGCGGGAACCCTGTTCGTTAGGGGACTCATGAGCGTCTTCTCCACGGCGTCCGCCTTCACGGCATACGGCACGCAGGAGATGATCTTTCTGCAGCGCATGATCTCCCGAACCGTCATGGACACGGCCTGTTCCGGCACGTCGTTTACGCTTGCGAACCATCCCTCGCCCACCTGCTGACGGCGGCAGCGCTCGTCCAGTGACACGATGATGTACGCCTCGTCCGTGTCGAAATCAGCCGGCGGATCGTTGAAAGCGATATGCCCGTTTTCCCCGATGCCGATCAGCCCCAGATCGACGGGCGCTTCGCGCAGTTTCTCCGTCAGCGCCGCGATGCCCCCGGCGGTCCCGTCCACGAAATGCGCCTTTTTCAGCGGCACGCGGCTGACGAAGCGTTCTTTCAGGTATTTCCGGAAGCTGGCCGGATGCGTTTCAGGGAGGTTTACATATTCGTCCAGATGAAACATCTCGACCTTTCCCCAGTCCACGTTTTCCTTCACCAGCGCGGCAAGCGTGTCGAACTGCGACGCGCCGGTCGAAAGCACGATGCGCGCGCCGCCCTGCCTTCGGATGGCGGCGTTGATGGCCGACGCGGCCTCCTTTGCGGCGAGGCGGCCCAGCATCGCCGGATCTCTGGCAACAATGACCCTCATATGGCTTACGCTCCTTTGAATTCCTCGCGAATGCCGGCCAGCAGCTCGATGATCGGGAAATGCTGGGGGCACTGGCCTTCGCAGGTGCCGCACGCCACGCACTGGCTCGCGTCGGCGTTTTCTTCAACCAGTTTGGCGTAGCGCGGGGCGAAATCCTTCGCGTCGCCGAACATGCAGGCGTTGTCAATTCCCTGGAAGATGCGCGGAATCTTCACGCCCATCGGGCAGGGCTGGCAGTATTCGCAGCCTGTGCAGCCCACGCGCACGCGCTTCTCGTAGGCTTCGCGCACTTTGGTCAGCATGGCCTTATCCGCCTCGCTCAGGCAGCCCGCCTGCGCCTGATCGAATATGCGTAGATTGTCGTCCAGCTGCTCCATCGCGGACATGCCCGAGAGGATCGTCACGAATTCCGGCTTATCGTAGAGCCAGCGGAACGCCCACTCGACCGCGCTGCGCTTCTCAGAGGCCGTGTCAAAGATAGCCTGAATCTCATCGGGCGTCCTGCGGGCCAGCGCGCCGCCGCGCAGCGGCTCCATGACCACCACGCCGATGCCCCTCTCGCCGCAGTACTTCTTGACGCCCGCATAGGTCGCCTGATTGAACTCGTCCAGCAGGTTCATCTGAACCTGAATCATCTTCCAGTCATGGGCCGTCGCGATCTCCGCGAACGCCGCCGCATCATCATGGAATGAGAAACCCGGATAGCGGATCTTGCCCTTCTCGACCATCCTGTCGAGAAAATCCAGCGCGCCCAGATCGCGGATAAAATGCCAGCGATCGCCGTTCAGCGCGTGCAGCAGATAGAAATCGACGTGATCCGTTCTGAGCTTTGAAAGCTGCTCGTCCAGCGTCTGCTCCATGTCCTCATAGGTCTTGACCTTCCATACGGGCAGCTTTGTGGTCAGCGTGACCTTTTCGCGCCAGCTGTCCGACAGCGCTTCGCCCACGACGACTTCGCTCTCGCCGCCGTGATAGGGGTAAGCGGTGTCGATGTAGGTGACGCCCTGATCGACGGCGTGGCGGATCATCCTGATTGCCTCGGCGCGATCCACCTGATTGTCCTTTGTGGGCAGGCGCATGCACCCCATGCCCAGCACGGAGGCTGTGATGTCGGTCCCGGGGAATTTTCTGTACTGCATTCTCTACACTCCTTCACTCTCGAACTGGTCGTTTTCTTCCCCATTCTCCTCTTTGGCCACATAACGGGGCAATGTGACCGAGAACTCCGAGCCTTCCCCGAGCTTGGAGTGTACTTCGACGGTGCCGCCCATGCTCACCGCGATGTGCTTGACGATGGCCAGGCCCAGGCCGGTGCCGCCCATCGAACGGGAACGGCCTTTATCCACGCGATAGAATCGCTCGAAGAGCCTGGGCAAATGCTCCTCGGCGATGCCTATGCCCGTATCGCTCACCAGGAAATAGGCGTTTTCGGCCGTTCCGTAAACGGACACGCGCACGCTGCCGCCGGGCTGGTTATACTTGATGGCGTTTTCGATCAGGTTCATGAGCAGCTGCTCCAGCCTGTCGGAATTGCCCCAAACATAAATCGGCTCGTCGTTTTCGTTGATGCTGAGGTCGATCTGCTTCTCGCGCGCGTGTATCTGCAGCACCTCGCACACGTCGGCCGCCATTTTGTCCAGGCGCAGGCGGCCCAGGCTCACTTCGGTATCGCCCGCCTCCAGCTTTGAGATCGACAGGATGTCGTTCACGAGGCGCGTGAGGCGGTTGGCCTCCATCATGATGATATTCAGGAATTTGCGCGCCATTTCGGGATTGTCGATCGCGCCGTCAAGGAGGGTTTCGACAAAGCCCCGAATCGAGGTGAGCGGCGTTTTCAGCTCGTGCGAGACGTTGGCCGTAAAGTCGGTGCGCATCTGTTCCAGGCGGCGCAGCTCCGTGATATCCTCGATCATGGCCATAGCGCCCACGACTTCGCCGTCGCGCTTCATGGGCGACACATAGAGCCTGAGGGGCGTGTGTCCGCGGCCGGTCGTGCCCTCGCGCACGGCGATTTCGCTGGTATACACGCCGGGCTGATTCATGCCCTCGCGGAAAAGCGGTTCAAGCTTAACGTCCTTGTTGAGCTCGGATACCGGCAGCCCCTCGGCCGGCACATGGACGCCGAGAAGCGTCTTGGCGACGGGCGTCATCAGGATGACCTTCAAATCGCTGTCGACGGCCAGCATGCCGTTCTGCATTTGGTTCATGACCACGCTCAGCGCCTGATTGCGGCTGTTTCTTCGCTTGAGCTGGTCGCTGATGCGGTTCGCCACGGCATTGATCTTCGCCGCCGTCCGCGCGCTGCTGCCATGCACGCCCTCTATGCGCTCGTCGAAGCGTCCCTCCGCGAAGGCCTCGAGCACCTCTTTCGCGCCGCGCGTCAGGCGGTCGCTTTCCCTTGCCAGCAGACTGACGACCACATAGCAGAGCACCGTCAGCAGCAGGAGCAGGATGAACCGGTAACCGCTCACCATGTCCCAGAAACGCGGCGCCTCGCGCCACATGCGGGCAATCAGCCCGCATTCCGAACGAACCGAGACGAAGATCGTGAGGCCCTTTCCGTAGAGGCATATATCCGTCCCTGCGCCCTTCTCAATCGCTTCCTGAAAATCGTCGTTGGAGGCGTTTTTGAGAAGGACGGCTGTTCCTCCGCTGTGATACAGAACCGTGCCGTCTCCATCCAGCACCGAAAGCCCCACTTCCAGCTCCGCGGCAAGCCCATCCAGCTCGTCCTTCGTCTCGCCCTCAAATGAGGAAAAAGCCGCAGTGTCCAGGTATTCTGCGGACATGCGGCATAATTGAAGGAGGTCTTCGATCTCGCTGGCCGTCAATCTCTCGAAGGCCGCGCGGGAATACATCGCTGAAAAGACGATGCAGCATATGAGGGTGGCGCAGGCTGCTATGAGGGCAACCCGTCTTCTCATATGCGGTTCTCCTGTCTGTCGTTGAACTTGTAGCCGACGCCGCGGATGGTCTCGATGTAATGCGCGTCGTCGCCCAGCTTCTGGCGGATGTGGCGGATATGGACGTCGACCGTTCTGGTCTCGCCATAGAACTCATAGCCCCAGATGCGATCCAGCAGGAAATCGCGGGTGAGCACCTTGCCGCGGCTGATGACCAGCAGCTTCAGAAGCTCGAATTCCTTCAGCGTCAGCGAGAGCTTTTCGCCGTTGCGGAACGCCTCGTAGTTGCCCACGTCGATCGTGAGCCCGCCCACGTGCAGGATGCCCTCTTCCTCGTTCTGGGGAGCGGCCCGGCGCAGCAGAGCCTTGACGCGCGCGATCAGCTCGCGCACGCTGAACGGCTTGGTGATATAGTCGTCCGCGCCCATCTCCAGGCCCAGGATCTTATCCACCTCGTCGCCCTTGGCGGTCAGCATGATGATCGGGATATCGCTTGTCGTTGAAGTGCTCTTCAGACGGCGGCATACCTCAACGCCGTCGATGCCGGGCAGCATGATGTCCAGCAGGATCATGGCCGGACGCTCATGGGCGCACACGACGAGCGCGTCCTCGCCGTTTGCGGCCGTCACCACGCGGTATCCGGACGCTTCCAGATTGAAAGTCAGCAGTTCAAGAATATGAGCCTCGTCGTCCACGGCCAGAATAAGTTCGTTTGCCATGCGCGTCTCCTTCTTTCTTCTGATATTTAATATGGAACCGGATTCCCGACACCCTGCCGGGAGAATCCATATTATCGGTTATTCAACAGTTTGTTCAGTTCCTCAATGAAGTTCTCCAGATCGGTGAACTGCCGGTATACCGACGCGAACCGCACGTAAGAAACCTTGTCAAGCTCCTTCAGGCCGTCCATCACCATTTCGCCGATCTCGGCGCTGGTGATTTCCTGATCGTTGGCGTAGGCCCTCATCTCGATCCTGCTCGTCAGCTCGTCGATATCCGACATGGAAACCGGCCGCTTTTCGCAGGCTTTCAGGATGCCCTGGCGCAGCTTTTCCGAATCAAAGGGTTCGCGGCGCTTATCCTTCTTGACCACCATCAGCGGAATGGTGTCGACCTTTTCATACGTCGTGAAGCGCCTGCCGCATTTTTCGCACTCGCGGCGTCTGCGGATCGAATTGCCGTCTTCAACGGCCCGTGAATCGACCACACGGCTTTCCTCGCATCCGCAGTATATGCACCTCATCCATATGCCTCCCCTAAGATACATGTAAGTATTTTACCGGCGACCGTTCATTTTGTCAAGTAGTTTACAGTAGATTTGTGTCTGATAACTAAATTTAGGTCAACAATTTTGAAAGAAGCTGGCATTGAGTTCAACTAAAATAACATCGTCCCCGATGCGCCTTACATAACTCCACGGTATCACAATGCCTTCCCGCACGCTGCGGAGCATTCCCTTCCAGCCCGTCTGGCTGGGCACGACCAGCGCCACGGCGCATGCCTGATCGTTCAGTTCGATGTCTATCGGATGTCCGTAGCGCTTGCCGTCGCATATGTTTATGACTTCCTTTTCGCGCAGCTCAGAAAAACCCATAGCGATCACCTCGATCAATTCTATGTATTCTGGCCGCGGCGTGGTGACAACGTTTGCAAAAAACGGGAAAGAAGCGGATCGTCCCGGTCAGACGTAACGCTGCATCTGCCTGAGCGCCGCTTTTTCCAGGCGGGATACCTGCGCCTGGGAGATGCCGATTTCCTCGGCCACTTCCATCTGCGTCCGCCCTTCAAAATAGCGTCTTTCGATGATTCCCCGCTCACGTTCGCCCAGATGCTCCATAGCCTGCCGTAGCGACAGGCTGCGCACCCAGTCGTCCGCGTCCACCCGCTCGTCCTTCACCTGATCCATGACGCAGATCGGCTCGCCGCCATCCTGAAAGACCGGTTCAAAAAGCGAAACGGGATCCTGAATGGCGTCCATGGCGAAAGCGACTTCCCTGTCGCCGCAGCCGACCTCCGCCGCGATTTCCGCGTTGTCCGGTTCGCGGCCCAGCTTATAGGTCAGCGCCTCGCGCGCCTTGAGCGCCCTGTAGGCCAGATCGCGCAGCGACCGGCTCACGCGAATCTGGTTGTTGTCGCGCAGATACCGCCGTATTTCGCCGGCGATCATTGGCATGGCGGTCTGTTGTCGAAACAGTCGGTCACTGGCGGTAGTGAATGCTGACGGCTCCCCCGTCGATCTCCACCCGTTCGATGAGCTCCCGCGCCACCACGCGCTTTTCCTCAGCCGTCATCCGGTCCCACGCCTGGGCGAGGCGGCGTATTTCCCCGCGCTGCCGCTCCGATTCTTCCTCGCGCCGTCCGGCCTGCAGCGCTTTGCGCTCCTCCTCGCGCAGCGTGTCCAGCAGGCGTTTCTGCTCGGCGATACTGTCCGCGAGAAGCTCGTCTTCAGCCGCGGCGTAAAGCGCGTACAAACGCCTGAGCCGCCGCTCTGTTTCGCGGATCCGGCCGGCAAGCGCGTCGCGCTCCGTTTCGCGCGGTCGATCGCCGGTCTCCGGCGGCTGGGAAAGCGCCCTGTCCAGAAAATCATCCACAACTGCGGCCTCCACTTCGTCCGCCCATGCCTTTTCGTTGTCGCAATTCTCGTCGCGGATGAGATAGCGCTTGCTCCGCTGCTGGGAATAGCAGGTCAGTTTATAGCCGTTTCTCCCCCATTTCTGATAGCGCATCCTCGCGCCGCACCGGCCGCAGTACACAAGGCCCGTGAGCAGGTGAACGCTTTTGAAGCTGCGCGCGCTGCTGCGGCGGCTTTTTTGTTCCTGCGCCGCCAGAAACGTGGCCTCGTCCACGATCGCCTCGTGCCGCCCGCGGTATTCCGCGCCGTTATACTCGATCAGCCCGATATTCGACTTTCTGCTCAATATGTCTCTGACCTGCTTCTCATGCTTCAGGCCGGTCATTTCGGCGATGCGCGCCGTCGGGACGCCGTCCAGGTACAGGCGGTATATGAGCCGCACGGTCGCCGCGTCTTCATTGGGCGTCAGCACGCCCCGCGCTCTGTCATAGTCGTAGCCAAAGGGCGGATGACCGCCGCCCATCCAAAGCCCGTCTCGCACGCGCTCCTTCATGCCCATGCGCGTGCGTTCGCGGATGGTCTCGCGCTCGAGCTGCGCGAACGCCGACATGATGCCCAGCATGGCCCGGCCCATCGGCGTGCCCGTGTCCATGTTTTCGTTGAGCGAGGTAAAGCCGACGCCGGCCGGATTGAACACGTCCTCGATGAGATACAGCGTGTCCTTCTGGCTGCGCGAGAGCCGGTCCAGCTTGTAAACGACCACCTGCGATATGAAACCGGCCTTCACATCGTCGATGAGGCGTTTCATTTCGGGCCGATCGATATTGCTGCCGGTAAAGCCGCCGTCGACGTAGAACCGGTAGTCCGTCCAGCCCCGGCTGCGGCAATAGCCTTCCAGCATATCTTTCTGGGCGTCCACGGAATAACCCTCAAACTGGGCGTCCGTCGATACGCGGATGTAAAGCGCCGCGAGTTTTTTCTTCATTTGCGCCCTCTCCGCCGCACATTTTCAACCACCCGCGCGACCCGTTCCGATCTTAACGGCGTCGCGTTGATCTCCTCATGCCGGACCGGCCGCCCGGCCAGAAAACGCCTCGTTACGGTTATCATATGCCGGATCACCTCCATATCGTCATTTTTCCCGCTTTCCGGCGCTTATACGCTTATGGCTTCTTCTCCGCTGCCGCGAATTTAATTTTCGCATGCTTGACAACGCCGCCGCCGTAATATATAATGGCTGCAGTTTCATAACAGGCGCTGACGGGAAGAGTAGGTTTATGCCCCGGCTGTCCAGAGAGAGCCGCGTTCGCTGAGAGCGGCTCAGCGGCATCTTCCGAACGACACCCCCGAGCCTCCGTCCCATCGGACGGCGCGACGCATGCGATATCATGCGCAGAGCAGCAAGCAGGGTGGCACCACGAACGGCTTTTCGTCCCTACGGGACAGAAGCCGTCTTTTTATTGCCGCCCAGGCGTCCCTTATGAAGATGATCCATGCAACCCATACAGTCAGGAGGCGAAACCCATGTTCCAATCCCGCACCCATACCTGCAATGAGCTACGCCTCTCCAACGCCGGCGAAAAGGTCACGATCGTCGGCTGGATGGAGAATGTTCGAGAGGTCGGATCGACGCTGGCCTTCGTCATCGTGCGCGACTTTTACGGCACCACGCAGGTGGTCGTCGAAAACAACGACGCGCTCATGGCCGTGGTGAAGGGGCTCAACTGCGAGTCCACCATCTCCGTGACAGGCACCGTGCGCGAGCGCAGCAGCAAGAACCCCAAACTGCCCACAGGCGACATCGAGATCGTGCCCGAGGCCATCGAGGTGCTGGGCCGCTGCATCTACAACGAGCTGCCCTTCGAGATCAACCGCTCCCGAGAGGCCGACGAGAACACCCGCCTGCGCTACCGTTACCTCGACCTGCGCAATCCCGAGGTCAAGGCCAAGATCGTTCTGCGCAGCCGGATCGTGGCTGAGCTGCGCCGCTCCATGACGGATCACGGCTTCCTCGAAATCACCACGCCCATCCTCACCAGCTCTTCGCCCGAAGGCGCGCGCGACTATCTCGTGCCTTCCCGCCTGCATCCGGGCAAGTTCTACGCGCTGCCGCAGGCCCCCCAGCAGTTCAAGCAGCTGCTCATGACCTCCGGCTTCGACCGCTACTTCCAGATCGCCCCCTGCTTCCGCGACGAGGACGCCCGCGCGGACCGCTCGCCCGGCGAGTTCTACCAGCTGGACATGGAGATGGCGTTCGCCTCGCAGGAGGATGTGTTCGCCGTGCTCGAAGACGTGCTGCCGCCCATCTTCGCCAAATACGGCAAATACGACCGCGCTTCCTCCGCGCCCTTCCGCCGCATCGCCTACAACGAGGCCATGGACCGCTACGGCTCCGACAAGCCCGACCTGCGCATCAGCCTCGTGGTCGACGACCTCACCGACCTCTGCCAGGGCGTCGGCTTCGAACCCTTCGAGGGCAACGTGGTGAAGGCCGTCGTCGCCCCGAACTTCGACAAAACGCGCAAGTTCATCGACGGCCTGTGCAAGGACGTCGAAACCGCCACCGCCAGCAAGGCTTACTGGTTCAAGGTCAACGAGGACGGCTCTTTCGCGGGCGGCATCGCGAAATTCCTGGCGGATAAAAACGCGGCTGTCACCGCGGCGCTTTCGCTCAAGCCCGGCTGCGCCGTGTTCCTCGCCGCCGGCAAGAAGACCGCCGCCCAGAAGACCGCCGGCGTCATCCGCAAGCTGCTGGGCAACGCCGTGGACGCCTACATGGACAGGGATAAATACGAATTCTGCTGGATCGTGGATTTCCCGATGTACGAAATCGGCGAGGAATCCGGCGAGCTGGAATTCTGCCACAACCCCTTCTCCATGCCCCAGGGCGGTCTGAAGGCGCTCACGGAAAAGGATCCGCTGGATATCTACGCCTGGCAGTACGATCTGGTCTGCAACGGCGTGGAGCTCTCCTCCGGCGCGGTGCGCAATCACGATCCCGAAATCATGATCAAGGCGTTTGAAATCGTCGGCCTGGGTGAGGCCGATGTGAAGGCCAAATTCCCGGCCATGTACAACGCCTTCTGCTACGGCGCGCCGCCGCACGCGGGCATCGCTCCCGGCGTCGACCGCATGGTCATGCTCATCGCGGGCGAAGAGAGCATCCGCGAGATCATTCCCTTCCCGATGAACAAGAACGCGCAGGATCTGATGATGGGCGCTCCTTCGGCGGTCGAGCCGAAGCAGCTCAGCGACGTTCACATCGCCATCGTGGAAGACAAAAAGTAAAACGGCATGCCGCAATCGCCGCCTCCCGGCAATGGGAGGCGGCCGCTTTTTGAGATTGACCGTCAAAATCTATTGCATTGCGGCGGAAAATCCAGTATAATGAATATGTAAAATCCAATGGGAACAACGAGGAGGAATGAACATGCTGGCACAGAGACCGCCCATGGGCTGGAACACCTGGAACACCTTCGGCGAGAAGATCAACGAGCAGCTGATCCGCGAAAGCACGGACGCCTTCGTGGACATCGGCCTGAAAGACGCCGGATACGAGTACATCGTCATTGACGACTGCTGGAGCGAGTACAACCGCGATCCGGTCACCGACCGCATCGTGCCCCACCATGAGAAGTTCCCCAACGGCATGAAGGTCGTGGCGGACTACGTGCACTCCAAGGGGCTGAAATTCGGCATGTATTCCTGCGACGGCGTGCGTACCTGCGGCGACTACCCGGGCTCCTTCGACCACGAGTTTCTGGACGCGCAGACCTTCGCCGAATTCGGCATAGACTTCCTGAAGTACGACAACTGCTATAAGCCGACCTCCGCTCACGGCCCCACGCTGTATCACCGCATGGGCATGGCGCTGCGCTCAACCGGCCGGGATATCCTCTTCTCCGCCTGCAACTGGGGCACCGAAGACGTGTGGAGCTGGATCCGTTCCTCCGGCGCGCACATGTACCGCTCCACCGGCGACATCGTGGACACGCCGGAATCCTATCGCAACATCGCCAAGAGCCAGATGGACAAGCTGGGTTATTCCGCGCCCGGCTGCTTCAACGACATCGACATGCTGACCGTCGGCATGTATGGCAACGGCAACGTGGGCAGCGACGTTTTCAATCCTGAAAAGAAGTCCAACGCCAACACCGAAGCCGACTACCGCAGCCAGTTCGCGCTGTGGTGCATGTATTCCGCGCCGCTGATGCTTGGCAGCGATATCCGCAAGATGGATGAGAAGACCCTGAAGCTGGTCACCAATCCCGAGCTCATCCGCATCGATCAGGACGCCGAAGCCCGCCCGCCGGTGATCGCCAAAGCCGGCTGGTTCGAGGACTGCAAGGTCATGTTCAAGTTCCTGGAGAACGGCGAATACGCGCTGGCCTTCTTCAACATGGGCGAGCCGAATCCCCGCTTCCCCGAACGCAGCTCCCTCGGCCTCAGCGCCATGTTCGCCGATTTCGGCCTCACCGCCAGTTCCGGCTACGCCCTGCAGCTGACCGATGTGTTCACCGGCGAGGACGTGGGATGCTACAGGGAATACTTCCGGACGAACGTGGCCTTCCACGATTGCGCCGTCTACCGGGCCAGGCTGGTGAAGGCATGACCTGCGCCAAATGCGGCAAGGCCATCTGCCACGACGAAGCGGGTCTTACCTGCAAGCTGATCAATCGCGGCGCGACCGAGTTCTTCTGCTTCGACTGCCTGGGCGAGATGTTCCACGCCAGCCGTGAGCAGCTGGAGGACATGATCCGCGCCTTCCGGGATGCGGGCTGCACCCTGTTTCTGTAATACCAAACTGCCGCCGCCCGTCAAACGGCGGCGGCAGAATGCTTTTTAATCAAATCACAAAACGAGCATGGAGGAGAACGATTATGCTGATTGGCATCGATGTCGGCGGCACGAAAAACGAGCTGGTGCTGTGCGACAATTCCGGGCGCGTGCTCAACCGCCTGCTCGCGCCGGGCAGCAACGCCTCGGAGTTCGGCGCGGAGACGGCTTCGCAGCGCGTCGCCGGGCAGGTGAAGGAGCTGATGGCCGATTGCCCCGACGCGCCGGTCGACGCGATGTACGCCGGCATGGCCGGGGGCTGCGCGCCGCGGACGCGCGAATCCATTCACCGAATCCTGACGGAAACCCTGCCCGGCGTAAGGCGTATCGAAAACGGCAGCGACGCGCTGAACGGGCTGTACGCCTGTGTGGGCGCGCGCGACGGCATGGTTGTCATCGCCGGAACGGGCACGAGCGCCTTTGTGCGCCGCGGCGGCCGGCTGACGCAGGTGGGCGGCTGGGGTTACCTCATCGACGACGCGGGCGGCGGCTACGCGCTGGGCAGGGGCGTGCTCAACGCCGCCTATCGCGATTTCGACGGACGCGGCCCGCGCACCATGCTCACCGATATGGCCGTAAAAAGGATCGGCATGCCCCTCGACGAGGCGATCTCCCCGCTTTACGAGGGCGGCAAGCGCACGGTCGCGAGCTTCGCCCTGCTGGCCTTTGAGGCCGCGGATCTGGGCGACGAAACGGCGCTCTCGCTGGTCGACTGGACCTGCGGCGAACTCGCGCTGCTCATCGCCACCTGCGCGAAGCACCTCGCGGCGGCGCCCTACCTCGTGGCGCTGTCGGGCAGCATATGGAAGTCCGACCGCGTGAGAAACGGCGTGAAAGCCAGGCTGGGCGGCGATTATCAGCTGCTCATCGCCGATCTGCCCCCGGTGTTCGGCGCGGCCGTCGCCGCCGCGGAGCTGGCGGGCCTGGACAGCGGCGAAGCGTTTCACGACGCGTTCAAGGCCAGCTATCCGGCGTGATTGGCGCAGGGAGGGATTACATGAATCGTTCAACCAGCCTGCTCATCCATCCGGAGGAACTGGATACCGTCTGGCTCGATCAGCTGGAGGCGCTGGGCGTGAAGACGCTCGGGCTGCATCCCGTGGGCGGGAAGCGCGCCAATGAAACGCTGGCGGCCATGCTGAACCGCTTTGAAACGCCCGAATACCGCCGTCTGCTGGACGAAGCGGAACGCCGCGGCATCGAAGTCACCTGCGAGATGCACGCCCTGCGCTATCTCCTGCCCGCGGACGCGCTGGCGGCGCATCCCCAATGGCGGCGCGTGAACGCTCAGGGCGAGCGCGCGGCGGACTGGAACCTGTGTCCTTCCTGCGGCGAAGCGCTCGACTATCTCAGCGAAAGCGCCGCGCGGCTGTACGCCCGCCTTCCGGGCCGTCCGAAGCGCGTTTCACTCTGGCTGGACGACTCGCAGGACGCCTTCTGCCACTGCGATAAGTGCCGTTCCCTCTCCCCTTCCGACCAGCAGATGATCGTACTGAACGCGATGCTGAGGGGTATCCGCGCCGTGCGGCCCGACGCGAAGCTGGCCTATCTGGCTTACTTTGAAACGCTGCCCGCGCCGACGCGGCCCGACCTGCGGGATGGGCTCTATCTCGAATTCGCGCCGTACAAGCGCGACCTGACGCGTCCGCTGGACGACCCCGACTGCGAGGCCAACCGGAGGGAAACGGAGCACCTTCGATCGCTGCTCGCCTTCTTCGGCGCGGAGGATGCCACCGCGCTGGATTACTGGTTCGACAACTCGCTGCTTTCGCGTTACACGAAGCCCCCGCAAAGGCTCGTTCCGCATCCCGGCGTGGTAAAGGCCGACATGGCTTTCTACCGTCGGCTGGGCTTCGAGCGCATATCCTCTTTCGCCTGTTACCTGGGCGCGGACTACCGGGCGCTGTACGGCCTGCCGAAGCTGGATTCTTTCGCCGAAGGAGCGTGACGCCATGCGCTTTCTCTGGCTGCTTCTGCCCATCGCCATGGCCGCGCTGCGGCTGAAGACGAAAAAGTATATCTTCAGCGCGCTGGTCACGCTGACCTGCGCCGCCATCATTCCCTTCGGGAACGGATTCATGCTGCTCGGGCTGCTCCTGTCCGTGATCGGCGACTACCTGCTGGCGCATCAGAAGGGCCATCCGAACCGCTTTCTCTTCGGCGTGGCTTTCTTCGCGCTGGCGCATCTGGCGTTCATCCTTCACGCCGGAACCAGCGTATTATGGTATCGCCATTTCTCGTTCCGCCCGCCCGCGCTTTTCTTTGCGCTCGCGCTGGCGGCGCTGTACGCCGTGTATCTGACGCGCCGCATCCTGCCCGGCCAGCCCGCCGCCATGAAGATCGCGCTAAGCGGCTACGCGCTCGTGAGCCTCGCGGGACTGTATTTCGCGCTGAGCATGCAGACGCCCGGCGCGCTGGAGTACTGGCTGTACGTCGCCGGCATCGCCGCCATCGTCTTTTCCGACACCATGATCGCCGAGGCGGAATTCGCCGGACGCCGCGAGGCGCATAAGCTCATCCTGCCAACCTATTACCTCTGCCACATCCTGCTGGCGGCCAGCCTGATCGCGTGCCGGTATAGCATGCCATGAGAAAACGCCCGCGGAGCCGTTCCGCGGGCGCTTTCCGTATCACACGTCGTCGCGCGTGATGTTTTTAAGCCATGTGAATTTGAAATAGTGCCGTATGATGACGGGCATCTTGACGAACTCGTCAAGACAAAGTATGAAATACACCCACATCGGCGGCAGCTTCAGCACGAACGCGCTGAAAAAGCCGATCGGCACGGCGTAAGCCCACATGGAGAACAGATCCGTAAAGAGGCCGAACTTCACGTCGCCGCCCGCGCGGTAAATACCGCAGATGAGCATGGTATTCACAGACTGGCCCAGCGCATAGTAGCTCGAGATAAACAGCATGATGCTGAAATATCCTCTCGCCTCGTCGGACAGCTTGAAGTAACCGCTGCCCGTAAGCTGCAGGAGCAGGGGGCGCGTCGCCAGTATGATCAGCCCGCCGACGATGGCTGTATACGCGCTCAGGCGCGCAAGGCGTCCGGCATAGCGCCGGGCGTCTTCCAGCCGGTTGTCGCCCATGGCCTTGCCGAGGATGATGGCGGCGCTGCTCGAACAGCCGAAGCACACCACCGTGGCCAGACTGCGCACCGTGGCGTTGAGCGAATTGGCCGCCACCACGTCGCTGGAAAGATGCCCCAGGATCACCGAATACATGGTGAACGCCATGCCCCATATCATGTCGTTGGCCATGGAAGGCAGCGCGTATTTGAGAAAATCCCGCGTCAGCGCGGCGTAACGCGCGAAGAAATCGCCGATGCGCAGACGGACCCTCCTGCACAGCCTGCTGTCGATCACACAGACGACCAGCTCGATCGCGCGCGTGATGGAAGTCGCCAGCGCCACGCCCACGATGCCCAGTTCGGGGAAAAAGCCCAGTCCGAAGATGAAGCAGGCGTTCAGCAGCACGTTGAGCGCCACCGCCGCGCCGTGAACCGCCGCGCTCATCACCACGCGCTCCACGCTGCGCATCGAGCACAGATAGATCGAGCAGAAGCCGTTGAACACGTAAGCGGCGCCTATCGCGCGCAGATACTGGCAGCCCGCGTCGATGAGCGCTTCATCCGCGGTGAATATGCGCATGAGCCAGGCCGGCGCCAGCCAAGCGGCCAGCGCGAACGCCAAAGAGATGACGATGGTCATGCGGATCGCGATGGCCATGACCTTCTCGATGGTGCGCGTGTCGCCCTTGCCCCAGTACTGCGAGCACATCACCGCGGCGCCGCCCGACAGCCCGTAGAAGATCATCGAGAGCACAAACTGCACCTGGCCCGCCAGCGAAGAGGCCGACAGCGCCGTCTGGCTGACGAAGCTGAGCATCACCACGTCCGCCGCGTTGACGGCGGAATCCATCAGATTCTGCAGCACGATGGGCAGCGTGAGCCGCAGCGTCATCCTGTAAAAGCCGCGCCGTTCGAGCTTTCTGTCCTGCGCCGCCGCGATATCGTTCATGAAAACCGTCCTTTCAGAGCGTCGTGGGCATCGGCACAAAGCGGGGCGCTTCCTCCGCGTCCTCCGCCGCCGCGAGGCTGAGCAGCGCCGCCTCCAGCTGGACGCCGAAACGCGGATCGGCGCCGCTCGCCACGCTGGCCTCGATCACGCGCCGCACAAAGCCGCCCGCCTGCCGCACGGCGTCCTTCATATTCGCGCCGCGCAGCAGCGCGCCGGTGAGCACGGAGGTGAACAGGTCGCCCGTGCCGTGATACGCCGCGCCCACGCGGCGGTACGGGCACACCCAAAAGCCCGCTTCGCCCCTGGCTCGGCAGACGTTGGCGTGCTCTCCGTCCGCCAGGACGGCGCTGGTAATCACCACGTTTTCCGCCGAAAAGCCGTTCAGCAGCGCGAAAAGCGCCGCGTCGCTCATGGGGCCGTCGGAGCAGGATTCGTTCAGCATCAGCGCCGCTTCGGTCACGTTGGGCGTGATCACGTCGGCCTCGTCGCACAGCCGCTTCATGGCCTTCGGCATATCCGCCGGCACGCCGCTGTACAGCCGGCCGTTATCCGCCATCGCGGGATCGACCACGGCCAACGCGCTGTGAGCGGCGCGCTGCCAGGCGATGATCTCCTTCACCAGATCGACCTGGCCCGTGTCGGCCAGATACCCGCTGTAGACCGCGTCCGCCGAGACACCCAGCTTCTTCCAGTGGGCCAGGCAGGCGGGCATGAATTCGTCCAGGCGCTGCACGGCGACGTCTGAAAAGCCCGTGTGGGCGCTCAGGATCGCCGTGGGCAGCGGCAGGGGCTGCACGCCCATCGCCGCCAGCGTGGGAATGACCAGCGTCAGGGCGCACCGGCCAAAGCACGACAGATCGTGGACGGCGATGACGCTCTTTACGGGCAGGATTCCGGGATCGGTTTGTTTGTTATCCATCAAAATTACGCTTTCCTATACTACTTTCTGAGCGATTCAACAAACGCCCGCATTCTTGCCATGGCCTCGATCACCTTGTCGGTGGCTGTGGCGTAGGAACGGCGCACATAGCCCTCGCCCGATTCGCCGAAGGCCGTGCCCGGCACGCAGGCCACCTTCTGCTCCCGGAGCAGCCGTTCGGCAAATTCCTGCGAGCTGAGGCCGGTGCTCCTGACGCAGGGAAAGGTGTAAAACGCGCCGCGCGGTTCAAAGCAGCTGAGGCCCATCTTCCGATAGGCGTCCAGCATGATGCGGCGGCGGCGGTCGTAGGTGCGCACCATCTCGCGCACATAGGCGTAGCCGGTCTCGCGGCCCACCTTCAGCGCCTCGAGCGCGGCGTACTGCCCCGCCGTAGGCGCGCACAGGATCGTGTACTGGTGCATTTTCAGCATCACGCGCAGGATCTCGGCGGGGGCGCAGGCGTAGCCCATGCGCCAGCCGGTCATGGCGAACGCCTTCGAAAAGCCGTTCAGCGTGATCGTGCGCTCCCGCATGCCGTCGATGGAGGCAAAGCTCACGTGCTTTTTGCCCTCATAGGTCAGCTCGGCGTAAATCTCGTCTGAAATGACGATGATGTCCGTGCCCCGCAGCACGTCGGCCAGCGCCTCCAGATGCGTCCGCTCCATGATCGCGCCCGTGGGATTGTTGGGATACGGCAGGATCAGCGCCTTCGTGCGCGGCGTGATGGCCGCCCGCAGCGCCTCCGCCGTGAGGCGGAACTCATCCTCCTCGCGCGTGACGACGGGCCTGGGCACGCCGCCGGCGAAGATGACGCCCGGACTGTAGGACACGTAGCTCGGGTCGGGCATGAGCACCTCGTCGCCCGGCTCGATGAGCGCGCGCAGCGCCAGGTCGATGCCCTCGCTGGCGCCTACCGTCATGAATATTTCCGTCTTGGGATCATAGCGCACGCCGAAGCGCTCTTCACGGTAATCGCAGGCGGCTTCGCGCAGTTCGATCAGGCCGGCGTTCGCCGTGTAGTGCGTGCGGCCCTGCCGCATGGAATAGATGGCGGCGTCGTTTACGATCCACTGGCTGGTGAAATCCGGTTCGCCGACGCCCAGCGAAATGGCGTCCTTCATCGAACTGACCACGTCGAAGAACTTGCGGATGCCTGAAGGGGGGACGTCCTTGATGCGCCGGCACAGGATCCTGTCGTAATTCATGGCGAGACCACCAGTCTTTCATCCTTCCTGCGCTCCTCGAAAATCACGCCTTCGAGCTTGTATTTTTTGAGCACGAAGTGCGTGGCCGTCGACAGCACATGGTCGAGCGTGGAGAGTTTTTCCGCCACGAACAGCGCCAGCTGTTTCATGCTGGACGCCTTCACCGTGACCATCAGATCGTACGCGCCGCTCATCAGGTAGACGGAAGACACCTCGTCGAAGCGATAGATTTCCTCCGCGATGGCGTCGAAGCCCTCGTCGCGCTGCGGCGTGACGCGCACCTCGATGACCGCCTCCACCTGATCGACGTCCACGCGATCCCAGTTGATCATGGCGGGATATTTCAGGATGATTTTCTGAGCTTCGAGGCTGCGGATCACGGCCGTGACCTCCTCCTCGCTGTGCCCGGTCATCACGGCGATCTGAGCGGGCGAGGTGCGCGAATCGTTGTACAGGATTTCGAGGATCGAGAGTTCAAGATCACGAATCATATCTGACGGCCTCCTTACTATGAGCCGGGAATGCCGGGCGCGCCTGTGAGCCATTCCCCTGCGGTAATGGCTCATATTATAGATGAAGTTGCGCGGCGGGTCAACGAAGGTTTGGGAAAATATCGGTGTTCGGACAGAAAAAGCCGGATCGTTCCGGCTTTCCGTAAGAGGCGATCCCGCTTATTTTTCAAGATAGCGCGCGTGCTCGCCCACGAAATCGCGCTTGAGATTGCGGTCGGCCTTGGCGCGGTAGGCCTTCTCGAATTCCTCCGCCGTGACGCCGCAGCACAGCATCACATCGGTCAGGTACATGAACACGTCCGCCATTTCCTCGCAGAAATGCGCGCGCACGTTTTCATCCGCCACGACCGCCTCCGCGCCGCGCTTCTTGAGGATGGCCGATACCTCCCCGATCTCCTCCACCGCGTAGAGCAGGTGGTTTTTTGCCGTATCCGGACAGTCGCCCTCCCACACGCCGCGGTATTTCTCCTGCAGCGCCGTCTGGATATCCATAAGATCCCGGAACGTCAAGCTCATGCCTCTTTTCCTCCTCATGCGATCGTGCCGAAGAAATGCAGGATGTTCATGTCCTCGATCTGGCGGCTGCCATGCGCGCCGTGGCCGTCCATCGTGAGGTGCTGGCCATGGTCGGGCGAATAGGTCAGCAGCGTCCTGTGCTGCCCGCGGCGCCTTTCCATGGTTTCGGCCAGCCGGTGGAAGCCTTCGGCCTCCAGCGACACGGCGTTGAGGGCTTCCCTGGATTCCGGGCCGTAGGCGTGCGCGGCGTTGTCGTACTCGAAGGTATGGATGCTGACCACGTCGTACCTGTCCGACTCGAGCAGCTCGAGCGACTTCTCCTGCACCTCCAGGCCGCTGGCCGCCTCGAAGTAATCGAGCGCGCGGCCCGCGAAGATGTGCAGGAAGGTCGAGTCAGCCTGCGCCACGATGGCGACCTTTTTGCCCGCGCGCAGCAGCGCGTCGAACAGCGTGTCGCAGTCCAGCCGCGGGCGCACATAGGTTCGGATGCCATGTCCCTCCGGCTCAAGGCCCGTATACATGGTGGCATGGGCCACGGGCGTCACCGACTCGACCGTGCTGACGAAGGGCACGGCCAGCGAGGTGTGCCTGTAAACCGGCGCGAACAGGCCCGTGTACTGCTGCCAGATATACTGTCCAACCGCGTCCGCGTGATACAGCACGGCGCGGTCCGCCGCGCCGCCGAGGCGCTCGCGCAGCAGGCCGGACAGCCATCCGATCGGCGGCGCATAGGTCTCCGGCAGGGGCAGTTCCATGCAGTCGGCGACGATGCCGGCAAAGTGTTTCAGACTGTAGAGGTTATAATGGTCCGCCATGCAGATCCCTCCGTATGATCATTTGCTGGACAGTATTATAGCACAAACCGGACGCGTATGCAAAGCAAAAAGGCCGCCCCGGCTTCAAAGACGCGCGAGGCAGCCTCTTTTCGTTTTTCGCCCCCGGCGATAACAGCCGCGTTTTCGGATTGTTTTTGAATCCCGCTTATTCCGCTTCCGGCGCGACGGTGATGTCGATGCCGAAATACTTCTCGGAAATGGCGGTGAGGGTTCCGTCCTCGCGCAGGGCTTCGATGGCGTCGTTCAGCGCGGCCAGCAGCGCGGCGTTGTCCTCGCCCTTGAGAAGCGGGAAGGCCACGAGGCTGGGCTCCGCGCTGATGGCGGCGATTTTCAGATTGGCGTCGGGATGCTCCTTCATGAAATCGTAGAAGGACAGTTCGGCGTTCAGCGTGGCGTCGACGCGGCCGTTGAGCACTTCCTCCATCGTCTGAGCCAGGGTGCTCACCAGGCGGGTGTCCGCGCCGTAGGAAGATGCGATCTGCTCGTAGGTGCTGCCGCCGGAATTGGCCGTCACGCGGCCGTTCAGGTCTTCAAAGGCATTGATGCCGTCGTTGTCGCCGCGCACGATCAGCACGGTGTTCAGATAGGCGTAAGGCGCGGAGAAATCATACTTCTCCTCGCGTTCGGGCGTGATCTCGACGCCGTTGGCCATGATGTCGTACATGCCATTGTCGAGGCCCATCAGAAGGCCCTCCCACACGCCTTCGATGAAATCCGGCTCAAGGCCGATCTTTTCAGCCACGGCGCGCGCGATCTCCACGTCGAAACCGACCAGATCCTCGGTCTCCGCGTCATGATAGGTCCAGGGCGCCCATTCGCCTTCGGTCGCGATGGTGATGGAACCGCGCGCCTGCAGCTCGGCGAGCCTGTCGCCGTCGGCGAAACCTGCGGCCGCCGTCGTCAGCAGAAGCAGTGCGGTCAGGAGAGAAATAAGCCTGCGGGTCATGATTCATCTTCCTTTCATTTCTTTTATCTATCTTTCGGGCGCGCCTCAGCGGTTTTCCTCGCTGATCGTGCGCAGGAAAGCGCGGGTTCGTTCCTCGCGGGGATGCGCGAAGAACTCGCGAGACGGCCCTTCCTCGGCGATGACGCCGTCCTCCATGAAAATCACGTGATTGGATACGTCGCGAGCGAAACGCATCTCGTGCGTCACCACCAGCATGGTCATGCCCGAGGAAGCCAGGTCGCGCATCACGGCCAGCACCTCGCCTATGAGCTCGGGATCGAGCGCCGAGGTGGGCTCGTCGAAATAGATGATATCCGGCCGGGTGGCCATGGCCCGCGCGATCGCCACGCGCTGCTGCTGGCCGCCGGACAGCTGGCTCGGATAGTGGCTGGCGCGATCCTCGAGCCCAACCTGCCTGAGCGCCGCCATGGCGACGCCGTTCGCCTCGTCCTTCTTCATCCGGCGCGCGACGATCAGGCCCTCCGTCACGTTCTGCAGCGCCGTTTTGTTGCTGAAGAGGTTGAAATTCTGGAACACGAAACCCGTGCGCATGCGGATGGAAGCGATATCTTTCTTCGACATGCGGCCCAGGTCATAGCTGCGGTTCTCGAAAACCAGCTCGCCTTCGTCGGCCTTTTCCAGAAAATTAAGGCAGCGCAGGAGCGTGGTCTTGCCCGATCCGCTCGGCCCGATGACGGCGGTCACATCGCCGCGGTTGACTCTGAGCGAAAGATCCCTGAGCACCGTGAGCGCGCCGAACGACTTTTTCAGATGCCTGACCTCAAGCATGGCGCGCCTCCTTTACGCCGTAGGCGCTCAGCTTCTTTTCGCCGGCGCGCTGCAGCCAGGTCAGCAGCGTCGAGAAGATGAGGTAAATCAGCGCCACCTCGAGGTAGAGCGCCAGCGGCTCGTAGGTGCGCGCCACCACGCGCTGCGTGGCCATGAACATCTCCGTCACCGTAATGTTCGCGGCCAGCGACGTGTCCTTCACCATCGAAATGAGCGAGTTGCTCAGCGGCGGGAAGGCCGTGCGCAGCGCCTGCGGCAGCACGATGCGCCGCATCACCTGAACGAAGCTGAGGCCGGCGCAGTAGCCCGCTTCGATCTGTCCGACCGGCACGGACTCCAGCGCGCCGCGCATGGTTTCCGCGCAATACGCGCCTTCATTGATGGAAAACACCAGAACCGCCGCCGGAAAGGCGTTCATCACGATACTCACCTTGGGCAGGCCGTAGTATACCACGAACAGCTGCACCAGCAGCGGCGTGCCCCGGATGACCCAGATGTAAAACCGGGCGAGCTGCGTGAGCACCTTCACATGAGCGAACTGGATCAGCGCCACCACGACGGCGATCACCATAGCCAGCGAAAAGGCGATCACCGTGAGCGGGATCGTCATCCTGAGGCCGGGCAGCAGAATCTTCGGGAACGAATCGATCAGAATGCCCCACAGTCTTTCCGTCATACAGCCATTTCTTCCCTATTATTGTTTTGTTTGAGTGTAGCACAGCCATGCGAAAAAGGCAATGGCCGCAAGCGTAAAATGTGCTGTATTTTGCGGCGGGACGAAGGCGCTTCTGTAAAGTTATCAGGCGCAGTTTTTTCACAAAGCCATTGAATTTCTCCGGAAAAAGAGGTATCATATCACTTACAGGAGGTGTTTTTGTTATGCCGTTCCCCATCGATCACGATATGCACTGCCACTCATGCCTTTCATCCTGCTCGTCTGACCCGGCGCAGTCCGCGCAGGCCATCCTGGATCACGCAAAAGCCCACGGCTACACGCTTCAATGCATCACCGACCATCTGTGGGACAATCTCGTGCCCGGCGCAAGCGGCTGGTACGCGCCCCAGGACGTGGAGCACGTGAAAAAGAATCTGCCCCTGCCGAAGGACGATCAGGTGCGGATGGTATTCGGCTGCGAGACGGAGTTCCTCGGCGGCAGCCGGCTCGGACTCGATCCCCGCCACTACGACGATTTCGATTTCATCGTCATCCCGCCGAACCACTTTCACATGAAGAACTTCGTGCGCCCCGACACATATGATACCGAGGAAAAGATCGCGGATCTTTTCGTGCGGCGGCTGGAGGAGATTTCAAACCTCGACCTGCCGTGGCGCAAGGTAGGCATCGCGCACATGGTCTGCGGGCTTATCTTCAAGGAGGGCGATCAGTATCGCGTCTACGAGCTGATCGACGAGGCGCGATTCCGCGCGGTCATGCGCAAGTTCGCCCGGCTGGGCGCCGGCATCGAAATCAACCTCTCTTCCTTCTGGCCGGACTGGAAGGCGCATGAAGACGCCATGCTGCGCCTCTACCGCCTCGCGAAGGAGGAGGGCTGCAAATTCTACCTCGCCAGCGACGCGCACCACCCCAGGGAACTGGAACTCGTGCCCGGCCTTGCGCCCGGCGTGGTGGAGGCGCTCGGCCTGACGGAGGCGGATCGCTTCATCCTGGAATAAGCCCCGGTCATCGCATACAGAAAAGGAGTTTATCATGGGCAAATACATCATGTCGCTCGACGCGGGCACCACGTCGAACCGCTGTATCCTGTTCGACCGCGAAGGCAGGATGGCGAGCGTCTCGCAGAAGGAATTCACACAGTATTTCCCGAAGCCCGGCTGGGTGGAGCACGACGCCACCGAGATCTGGCTCACGCAGTACGCCGTGGCCGCCGAGGCGCTGGCGAAGGTCGGCGCGACCGGCGCGGACATCGCCGCCATCGGCATCACCAACCAGCGCGAAACCACCATCGTTTGGGATAGGCTGACCGGGGAACCCATCGCCCACGCCATCGTGTGGCAGGACCGCCGCACCGCCGATTTCTGCGCATCCCTCGCCGCGCGCGGCCTCACCGAACCGTTCCGCCGCAAGACGGGGCTGGTCATCGATCCCTACTTCTCCGCGACGAAGATCCGCTGGCTGCTGGACAACGTGCCCGGCGCGCGGGCCAGGGCTGAAGCGGGCGATCTGCTGTTCGGCACGGTCGAAACATGGCTCATCTGGAAGCTGACGGGTGGCACGGTGCACGTGACCGACTATTCCAACGCCTCGCGCACCATGCTGTTCAACATCATTGATCTGAAATGGGATGAAGATATCCTGCGCGAGCTGGACATTCCCGCCTGCATGCTCCCCGAGGTGCGTCCCTCCAGCTGCGTTTACGGCGAAACCGCGGCCGACCTGTTCGGCCATTCCGTCCCGATCGCCGGAGCCGCGGGCGACCAGCAGGCCGCGCTGTTCGGGCAGACCTGTTTCCGTCCCGGCGAGGCCAAGAACACCTATGGCACCGGCTGCTTCCTGCTGATGAATACCGGCGAAACGCCCGTGTTCTCGAACAACGGGCTGGTCACGACCATCGCCTGGGGGCTCAACGGCCGGGTGGAATACGCGCTCGAGGGCTCGATCTTCGTGGCCGGTTCCGCCATACAATGGCTGCGAGATCAGATCAAGCTGCTCGATTCCGCGGAGGACAGCGAGTACTTCGCGGAAAAGGTGAAGGACACCAACGGCTGCTATGTCGTGCCCGCGTTCACCGGATTGGGCGCGCCGTACTGGGATCCCTACGCGCGCGGCGCCATCGTGGGGCTGTCGCGCGGGGTCAACCGTTTCCATATCATCCGCGCCACACTGGAATCGCTGGCCTACCAGACCTACGATGTGCTCAAGGCCATGGAGGCGGACTCAGGCATCGCGCTGAGCACGCTCAAGGTGGACGGCGGCGCGTCCGCCAACAACCTGCTGATGCAGATTCAGTCCGACATCATGCAGGCCGCCGTCGCGCGCCCCGTGTGCGTCGAGACGACGGCGCTGGGCGCGGCCTATCTGGCCGGACTGGCCGTGGGCTACTGGAACAGCCGCGAGGACGTGCTCAGCAACTGGCGGATCGACCGCGTCTTCGAGCCGTCCGTCCCGCCGGAAGAACAGGCCAGGCGGCTCCGGCGCTGGCACAGGGCCGTCGAATACACGCGCGGCTGGGAAAAAGAAGAATAACGATTCCAACAAAACAGAGGAGAGCGCCCGCTCCCCTCTGTTTTGTCTGGGATTTCTTTTTTGGCTATTTGACGAGCTCCTCGTCGAAAAGCGCCGCCCAGGTCGCCGGGCCGCACACGCCGTCGGCGTCGAGGCCGCGGCTCTTCTGAAACGCCCGCACGGCCTCTGCGGTCTTCGCGCCATAGTAGCCGTTATAGTTGCCGCTCAGGAAACCGAGTTCGCTCAGGCGCGCCTGAACGAGATAGACGTCGTGCAGGTAGTCCTCCAGATGCAGTATCTGCGGGAAGCGCTCGTATTCGGTCAGCGGTTCCGGCTCCGTGTCTTCGTCCAGCTCCCAGGTTTCGTTGTCCGGCAGGCCGAACAGCTCGTTCATCGTCACAAAGGTATAGCCCATTTTATACAGCTTCGGAACCAGCTCCTTCAGCTGAGCCAGATCGTCGGCCGTGGTGTGAAACAGCAGCACGTCGCCTGAGGCGATGTTCTGCGTGATGTACGACGTGGACTGCAGAACGCCCACCTTGCTCCAGTACGCGATGCCGTAATAACCCAGCTGGCGCAGATAGGCGTGGGTGCGCTGGTCGTAGCGGTCGTCGCCGCCGCGCGGGCGCAGAAAGTGCATCTGGTAACTCACGCCCAGCGCCTCGCTCACCGCCCGGTTCTGCGACCAGATCTGGCGGCACATGCCCTCGTCGTCCTCATGATACAAGCCGCTGTGATCCCACGTGTGGTTTTCGATTTCAAAGCCGTCCTCCCAGGCGTCTTTCAGCGTTTCCTTCAGGAAGGAAATATTCTCGCCGATGGGAAAAATCGTCGCCGTGCCGCCGTATTTTTTAAAGAGCTTGATGATTTCGCGCAGGTTGTTCACCTGGTTGCAGTCGTCGATGGTGAACGCGATCATCTTGCCGCGGGTTTTGGCCGAGTAAAACACCGGCAGGAATCCGTCCACGATTTCCGGCTGCACGCAGGAAGCCAGATGCTCCATGGTTTCATCGGACGGATACACATGCGTCTGCGCCTCGGCGGGATTCACCAGATCCAGCGCGAGAAACGCTATGCTCAGCGCGCAGAGGAACGCCGCCGCGCGCCTCACCGCCCCGCGCGATACCTCTTTGATGCCATTCATAGAACAAGACCTCTTTTCATCGCCGCGTTTCCATTTGGTTTGACGTATATAATTCGACAAAGTTCATCATTGTCCTTTTTCATACATGTAAAAAGAAGGCGAACGCGCAAACGCCGCCGGAAACGCCGTAATGCCGGGGAAGTCTGCGCGCCCGTTTCTTTTTTTCATGCAAAACCGTATAATCGCCGCGCATTCGGTCCATGCTTGGCTTATAGGAATTCCTGTCAAATAGGAGGCAGAACTGTGAAAAGACGTCGAATTCTCGCGTGGCTGGCGCTGACAGCGGCCGGAATGCTGCTGAACATGCCGAAAACCCTCTCCGATACCCCCTGCAACGCCTATATCCGCCTGCATGTAGCAGCCAACAGCGACAGCGCGTGGGATCAGGGCGTGAAGCTGGCCGTGCGCGACGCCGTGCGCGCGGAGGCCGCGGCCCTGCTGGCCGGCTGCGAAACAACGGAGGATGCCTGGCCGCTGCTGCAGGACAGCGCAGGCCAGATCGAAGAAGCGGCCCGCGCCGCGCTGCTCGAATGGGATCCGGACTGCGCGGCGTCCGTCTCAGCCGGCGTGTATCCGTTTCCAGAGCGGGTTTATGACGGCGTGACGCTGCCCGCGGGCGAGTACCGGGCGATTCGCGTTTCGCTTGGCAAAGGAGAGGGCAAAAACTGGTGGTGCGTGCTGTTCCCTTCGCTTTGCCTGCCCGCGGGCGGCGACGGCGGGGAAACGGTCGTGTTTTACTCCGCCCTGGGCCGCTGGCTCGCGGGGCTGTTCGGGAGGGATGCCGCATGAACAGGCGCTCGATACTGGCGCTGACGGCGCTGATTTCAGCCGCGCTGGCCCTCTCCCTCTCTGTCCTGTTTCCGGCAAGCGCCGCGGTCGTGCTCGAGGTGGGCTCCAGCGGCAGCAACGTCGCGAAAGTACAGCAGCGTCTGATTCAATTCGGCTACCTGAAGGGCGAGGCGGACGGACGCTACGGCGAAGCGACGCGGGACGCCGTTATACTGTTTCAGAAGCGCAACGGCCTGACGGTGGACGGCCGCGTGGGCGCGAGCACGGCGGCGGCGCTGGGCGTAACGCTGTCCTCGTCCTCGAGCGCAGCGGTATCGGCAACGGCGTCGGTATCGTCCGATCAGTATCTGCTCGCGCGGCTGGTGTACGCCGAGGCGCGCGGCGAATCATACAAGGGCAAGGTCGCCGTGGCGGCTGTCGTGCTGAACCGGGTGTCCTCCGCCTCGTTTCCGAACACCATTTCGGGCGTCATCTACCAGAAAGGCGCGTTTGAGTCGGTCAGCAACGGTTCCATCAACCTCACGCCGGACAGCGATTCCATCCGGGCCGCCAGGGAAGCCATGAACGGATGGGATCCGACCGGAGGATGCCTCTACTTTTACAACGCCCGCACCGTCTCCTCGTCGTCGTGGATACTGTCCCGCACCGTCAAAACCGTCATCGGCAGCCACTCCTTCGCCACCTGACAGGGGCGTAATACCGAATCGAGCTATCCGGGAGGTCTTTTATGAAGCTGTTCGTCACGCGCCGTCGGGCGCTGCAAACGACGGCCGCCGCGCTGGCGGCGCTGCTCGTCGCCTTCGTCATCTATTCGCGGGCGCAGGCCGGGAAGATCAACGCGCTGCAAACCAGCATCAGCGCGTCGTATGAGCGCGCGTTCTACGAGACGGCGTCGCTGCTGAACAACATCGAGGTGAATCTGGAAAAGGCGCAGGTCACGGGCAGCGGCGCGCGGCGGGTTTCGCTGCTCGGCCAGATCGGCCGCGACGCCGCGAGCGCGCAGAGCAATCTGACCGCCCTTCCCGCGTCGATGGCGGCCATATCGGAATCGCTGAAATTCGTCAATCAGGTCGGCGACATCGCCGCCACATTGAGCGAACGGCCGAACGGCGATCTCTCCGAAGAGGAGATCGAGCTGCTCGCCAGGCTGCACGGCAGCTGCGTGAATTTAAACAACCTCATCGACGGCATCGTGTCCGATATCGAGGGAGGACTGAATCCGCTGGCGAAAGCCGCGGCGGGCGCGCCGGTCATGGCGGCGGAAAACGTCGAGCTGCAGGAAACGGAAATCGACTACCCCATCCTGCTCTATGACGGCCCCTTCTCCGACGGCCGGGGCGACGCGGTGTTCCGGGCGCTGAGCGGCGATGATATCGGCGCGGACGAGGCGCTGCGAATCGCGCGCAGATTCATCGGCGAGGATCGCATTTCCGGCGCGTGGATCGCCGGCGAAAGCGAGATTCCCATGCCCTGTTATGAGATCAGCGCATACACCGGCGACGGGCTGCTTTCGCTGGCAGTGTCGAAGCAGGGCGGGCATGCCGTCTATATGATGGTAGACGGCGCGGCCCGGGAACGCCTGCACTCCCAGGCCTCCCTCATCGACATGGCGGCGTCGTTTCTGAAAAGCCGCGGTTATCCGCCCGTCGAAGTGAGCTACTGGATGACCTTCGACGGGTATCTCACCGTCAATTTTGCCGCCGTACAGGATGGCGTGCTGCTCTACCCCGATCTGATCAAGGTGCAGATGAGCATGGAGAGCGGCCTGCCCGTAGGGCTGGAGGCCGTCAATTACCTCGCCAACCATGCCGAGCGCCGCCTGCCGGAGCCGAAGCTTGACGAAAATGAGGCCCGCGAAAGACTCAATTCAGCGCTTACGGCGGAACGCGGCAGGCTGTGCGTCATCCCGCTGAACAATGGCGAGGCGTTCTGCTGGGAATTCTCCGCCTCGGCGGACGGAGCGCGTTATCTCGTCTACATCGACGCGATGACAGGCGAGGAGCGCAATATCTACCGCGTGGTGGAAGATGAAAACGGCCAGCTGGTCATCTGATCGATCAGCGCGCTCATGAATCGCGGCGCAGCCCGTTGGAAGTACATATGTTCGGAATTTTACATGGCGTTCGGTTGATTTTTCCGCGCGTTGTGCTATAATCAATATATCGAACATATGTTCTTATCCCGAGCGGAGGCGATGTATCATGACAGTCATGGAAAAGCTCAGCATACTGACCGACGCCGCCAAGTACGACGCGGCCTGCACGTCCAGCGGCGTCGGGCGCGCCGCGAAAGCGGGCGGCATCGGCAATTCCATGGCCTGCGGCATCTGCCACAGTTTTTCCGCGGATGGGCGATGCATATCGCTTTTGAAGGTGCTCATGAGCAACTCCTGCGCCTATGACTGCTCCTACTGCGTCAATCGCCGCTCGAACGACACGCCGCGCGCCACCTTCACCCCGCGCGAGCTGGCCGAGCTCACCATGGCCTTCTACCGGCGCAACTACATCGAAGGGCTTTTCCTCAGCTCCGGCGTGCTCAAAAGCCCAGACCGCACCATGGAGCTGATGATCAGAACGCTCGAACTCCTGCGCGGCGAATACCGTTTCGGCGGCTATATCCACGCCAAGGCCATTCCCGGCACGGACGAGCGGCTCGTGCGCCGGCTGGGGCAGCTGGCCGACCGCATGAGCGTCAACCTCGAACTGCCTTCCGGGCAGAGCCTCACGCTGCTCGCGCCGGACAAGAGCCGCGAGGCTGTGCTGCGCCCGATGAACCAGATCGCGCAGGGCATCCGGCAGACGCAGAACGAGCTGACCGTCTACCGCCACACGCCGCGGTTCGTGCCCGCCGGGCAGAGCACGCAGATGATCGTGGGCGCCTCGCCTGAAACCGACCGGCAGATACTCACGCTCACGGCCGCGCTGTACAAACAATACGGTCTGAAGCGCGTGTTCTTCTCGGCCTACATGCCCGTCGTGGCCGACAGCCGGCTGCCCGCGCTCAACACGCGGCCGCCGCTGCTGCGCGAGCACAGGCTCTATCAGGCCGACTGGCTGCTGCGCTATTACGGCTTTTCCGTCGGGGAGATCCTGGATGAGCGCCAGCCCAACTTCCATCCCCTGCTCGATCCGAAATGCAACTGGGCGGTCAACCATCCCGAATTCTTCCCGGTGGAGGTCAACCGTGCGGACTACGAAGCGCTGCTGCGCGTGCCGGGCATCGGCGTCACCAGCGCGCGGCGCATCCTGCAGGCCAGGCGCGGCGGCCCGCTCACAGCCGAGGGCCTCCGGCGGCTGGGCGTGGTCATGAAGCGCGCGCAGTACTTCCTCACGGCCGGCGGCCATATGCCCGCGCGCGCCTCGCTCAACCGGGCGCAGCTCATCGGCGCGCTGGCGGCCGAACGGGGCATGCGCCTTCCGGAAAACGCGCGCCAGCTCTCCTTTTTCGACACGACGGAGGAGGATCTTTCAAAATGCCTGACAGGACAAATCTGATCTACCTTTACGACGGCAGCTTCGACGGGCTGCTCTCCTGCGTGTTTGAGAGCTATGCGCGGCACGAGCTGCCGGACGCCATCCTCTCCCCCGACGACGCGCAGACCATGCTGTTTGAATCGCGCCGCGTGGAGACGGACTATGCGAAATCCGAACGGGTTTTGCGCGGCATACAAATGAAGATTTCGCCCGAGGCGGCCGATTTCATCCGCATGGCGCACCTGAGCTGCGTCTTTGAGCGCGACCGGCGCATACTGATCTTCCTGAAGCTGGGTTTCTCCGTTGGCCCCGGCGTCATGAACAGGCTGGCCGACGCGCGCGTAAACGCGCTGATGAGCGGCGTGAGATACCTCGAGCGCGAGGCGCATCACTACATGGGCTTCGTGCGGTTCACGGAGATCGACGGCGTGCTGGCCTCGGTCATCCAGCCGAAGAACCGCGTGCTTCCCCTGCTCGACCCGCATTTTTCCGACCGCTTCAACGCCGAGCGCTTCATCATCCACGACGCCGCGCACCATTGCGCGCTGATGCACATGCCGGGCTGCAGCCGCATCGTGCCGATGGACGGGCTGCGCATGACGGCGTCCAGCCCGCGCGAGCTGCAAATACAGGCGCTGTGGCGCAAATTCCACCAGACCGTCGCCATCGAGGGGCGGCTGAATCCGCAGCTTCAAAGAAGCAACATGCCGCTGCGTTTCAGGCCGGAGATGACAGAATTTCAGGCGGAGCAATCCGTTGGAAGGGAGTTTGAGTATCATGAGGAAAGTGCCTGTCGGCGTCTTGGCGCAGTTTGACGCGGAGGGACGGCTGCTGCCCGTATCCGTAACATGGGAGAATGGGCGCGTCTACAGCATCGACCGCGTGCTGGGCATGCGCGTATCGCGCGCCAACAGCGAGAACCGCCGCTACGACGTGGTCATCCGCACAAAACCCGCTTATCTCTACCGCAGCGGCGACCGCTGGTACATGGAAGCCGATTAGGTCCTGCGCCCCGTCGGACATAACAAAACCCCGTCCCGGCCGCTTTCGCGCTCTGGGATGAGGTTTTGTTGTTTTTTTCAAACTGCGTCTGGAAGGGGTTCTCAAAACCTGACGCACGCCAGAACAAGGCTCACCGCGGCGAAGAACACGCCCGTCGCCTGATTTGAGAAGATCGCCCAGTCCGTCGGCTCGCCGCCGCGCACGCTGAACTTGTGCTGAACGCGCCATGCGCTCTCCGGGAAGCACAGCATCGCGAGGCCCAGCAGCGCAATGCTGGCCATCAGGATATTCTTTCCGACATACCGCCAGACGGGATTGCCGCTCTCCAGATAGGCCTGCATTTTCCCAAACAGGTCGAACTCCGCTCGCTGGAGCTCCGTCATGCCGTCGCTCGCCGTTTGCCCGTCCGCCGTCACGGCAAAGAGCGATACCGACGCCTCCGAGCCGTCGCTGAACGTGTAGACATACGCGAAATCGCTTTCGTCGAAGCGCCGCCGGATCACCAGATCCCCATACGTCAACTCGCCCTCCCGGCCGACTGTCGGTATTCTGCCCGGCCCGGTAAGCACCGCCTCACGGCCCAATGCGTCCGCCATGACGGCGCGGTTCTCTTCGATGCGCCGGAGCGCCAGCCGTTCGCCGCCGAATGAATAATGCGTCATCGACCAGCCAGCCAGCGCGGTGATCAGCGCCAACGCCGCCAGCGCGCAGGAGGCCGCCCATTTGAACGCGGTCCGGTCGTGATCGCGAATGAAACGGAACATCCGATCATCCCCTTTCTGGGGAGAGCGTATCACATACCGCGCCGCGCATCAAGCCGTTCCGCTCCAAAACCGCCTTTTCGCGTCTGAATTGTCAGCCGTCTATCTTCGCCATGAGCCATGCGGCCAGCGCGCCGGCGGCAAAGGGGATGAGGTATACAAGGCTTCTCCATGCCAGCGCCACATGGGGCAGGGATGAAATCATCGAGCCGATCATCAGCCCGATCACAAGGCAGTATGTGGGGCCGGGGTACTTCTTGATGAGCATCCGCATGAGACCGATCAGCGACACCGCCGCGATCAGCGCGCCCAGGCCCGCCCACAGCAGCAGCCCGACGTTCAGCGTCGTGAGCGCGGCCATCATCGGGCCGTACCAGCCCAGCCTGAACAGGATGAACGAGGTGGAAAACCCCGGCAGGATGGACCCCGCCGTGAGGATCGCGCCGGTGACGGCCGATTGCAGCGGCCCAACCGCCGCCTCCGCCGCGCCGCCGGGCTCACGTTCGACGAGCAGCAGCAGAAGGCTCAGCGCCAGTCCCGCCGCCGTCGCGATGAAATGCCTTCTCTTCAGGCCGCCGCTGGCCGCCTTCGCTTCGCGGACGAGCGCCGGCATGGAGCCCGCGATCAGCCCGCAGAACAGGAAAATCAGCGGCGTTTCGTATTTGACCATCACGCGGTTGAGGATGACCGCCACGCCGTACAGCCCGACGAGGCTGCCCAGTCCTACGGGCAGCAGCAACCTGAGATTCTCCTCCACGTTTTTGAAAAAGGTGGCGACGGCGTCCAGGATCGGGCCGTACAGGCCGAAAGCCACGGCCAGCACGCTGCCGCTCACGCCGGGCAGTATGCCGCCCACGCCGATCATCGCGCCCGCCAGGAAGCGCTTTATATAGTGTTCGATCACGCTTTTGTCCATGCTTTTCCCCGTTCTTCCCGTTTGTTTCCCGCCTCCCATTATAAAAGGCGCCGCCGGGAATGTCAACGGATCTCAGACTGTTCTCATGATGATCTTCGGGAATGATAAAGTTTGTGCAATTTGTGCATTTCAAAAACGCGCCGCTTCTGCTATAGTAGACGTGGAAACAAAACGTGTGAAAGGGTGACATACCAATGGCAGGCAAGGTTAAAATCGGCGTATTCGGCGCGTACCGCGGCATGACGATGATCAACGTTCTCCTGAGGCACCCCGACGCGGAACTGGTCGCCATCTGCGACAAGTACCGTCCCGCGCTGGAGAAAGCGGGCAAGGCCGCCGAGGAGGCGGGTCTGCAGCTGGCGCTGTATGAGAATTTCGAGGATTTCTTCCGGCACGACATGGACGCCGTGGTGCTGGCCAACTACGCCAACGAGCACGCTACCTTCGCCATCCGGCTGCTCAGGAGCGGGCGGCACGTGCTCAGCGAGGTGCTGCCCTGCGAAACCATGGCGCAGGCCGTCGAGCTCATCGAAGCTGTCGAAGAGAGCGGCAAGGTATACGCCTACGCCGAGAACTACTGCTATATGTGGCACACGTTCGAGATGCGCGAGCGTTACGAGCGCGGCGAGATCGGCGAAGTGATGTATGCCGAAGGCGAATACATCCACGACTGCTCCGCCATCTGGCCCGGCATCACCTACGGCGAAAAGGATCACTGGCGCAACAATATGTTCCCCACATTCTACTGCACGCACTCCATCGGCCCGATGCTCTCCATCACCGGCCGCCGGCCCGTCCAGGTGGTCGGCTTCGTGACGCAGCGCAACGGCACCGTGCGCCCGCTGGGGCTCAAGAGCGGGGAGTGCGCGGGCATCGAGCTGGTGACGCTGGACAACGGCGCCATCTGCAAGAGCGTGCACGGCCACCTCAAGCGCGAACCGGGCAGCATCAATTATGAGATCTACGGCACCAAGGGTTCGATGGAGTCCGAGCGCTTCACGCCCAGCTACGCGCCGGAAGGCCGGGAGCCCGAGCTGCAGGTCTATCGCGAAGGCGACAAGCTGTGCGTCGGCGAGACCGAGCGCTACCGGCCCGGCACGCCCGCCATCGCCGGCGATATGGCGAAGAAGTTCACCACCCACGGGGGCAGCGACTTCTACCCCACCCACTTCTTCATCGAGAAGATCCTCGGGAATCCCGACGGCGAGAAATACTCCATCGACGTGTATTCGGCCGTGGACATGGGCATCTGCGGCATACTGGCCTATCGCTCCATCCTGGCGGGCAACGCGCCCATGCGCGTGCCCAACCTGCGCGACAAGGCGGAGCGCGACGCCTGGCGCTGCGACAACAAGTGCACCAACCCAGCCGTGGCCCAGGGCGACGACCTGCTCCCCTGCTATCCGGGCGGCAGCATGGAGTATCCCGACAGCGTATACGACGAGGTTCGGAAAATCTGGCTCTCCGGCAAGAACGCGGAATAACCCGGAACAGGCGGCGGGCGCGCATGACTCTCAGATGCCATGCGCGCCCGCTGTTTCAAATGAATTCGTCCGCCGGCTCAAACATCCGCCCGATCGTCCGAACGAAATACGCCGGGCTTCCTCTCTCCCGCGCGGCGCAGGCCGCGCGTCGTGGCCGTGACCACCGCGACCGCCAGCGCGATACCCGCGGAGATCAGCACGGTTTCCACGCCGATCTGCGCGGCTTGATCGTATTCCTCAAGCACCAGCGACAGCATCGTGCGGTACAGGCCCGCGCCGGGCACCAGCGGCACGATGCCGATCATCGAGAAGATGATCGCCGGAGCCTTCTTGCGCCGCGCCAGCCATTCCGACATAAGCGCCACGACCAGCGCGCCGATGAAGCTCGCCCCCACCGTGGAGTTTATCAGCGCCATGCCCGCCAGGTAGCCCGCGTAGCCGGCCAGTCCCGTAAGCGCGGCGCCCAAAAGACAGTGCCGGGGCGTGTGGAACAGCAGCGCAAAGCACACGCACGCGCCAAAGCTCCCCACGAGGCCCTTCAGAACGCCGATCACATCAGCCATGTCGCCGCACCTCCCAGGCGAAGGTAGCACCACATGGCGACGCCCGCGCCGCCGGCCAGCACCACGGCGCGCATCACCGCGTCGGTTATGCGCGCGCCGCCGGACACCATGTCGCCGCGCATGGAATCGCGGATGCCGTTGGTAAACGCCAGGCCAGGCAGCTGCGGCATCATGATCGACCAGACGATCAGGCTTACGTTGCCCCGGCCGCAGACAGAGGCCGCGACGAGCGCCAGCGCCGCCGCGAGAAATCCGCCCAGAAGGCAGCCCAGCGGCACGCCGCCCTGATCGGGCACGAAGATCAGCAGCGCCTGTATCGCCGCGCTGACCAGCCCGGCCACGAGAAACTCAAACCATCCGCCCCCGAACATCACGGCGAACATGGCCGCCGAGCCGCCGGCCGCCAGCACGCTGCCCCAGCCGCCGGGCGTCTTTGCGTCGCGAATCTTCTCCAGCCGCTTTGCGCCTTCGTCCAGATCGATGCTGTGCGCGGTCAGCGCGCGTGAGACCGCGTTTACCGCCTCCAGCTTGCTGAGATCCACCGTCCGGCGGCTGATCCTGGCGATGGAAGACGCGCTCTCTCCCCCTTTGGCCACCGTCATGGTGAGCCCGGTGGGCAGCGCTATGATATCCATATTGCAGCCGAACGCCTGGCCGATGCGCCCGGCCGTCTCCTCGGCGCGGTAGGTTTCGCCACCGTTTTCGAGAATCAGGCTGGCGGCCAGCTGCGCCGCAAAAATCACCCGCTGTATGTCTGTCGTCATCCGCTCATCCCCCTGCTGATATTATAGCGTTCTTTTTCATTCCGTCAAGTTCCGTCCGGAAAAAAGGAAGCGGCGCGGCACCGGCCGAGGGATAAAAAAGCGCTTCCCTTTTTAACCGGAGTGCGCTATACTGATGATGAAGGTTTCCGCCGGATTATTCCATCAGTCGAGGTTGTTCCCATGCAGGATATGTTCTCAGAAAACGCGCGGTCACAGGCCCCGCTGGCCGACCGGATGCGCCCCAGGACGCTGTCCGAATTCATCGGGCAGAGGCACATCGTGGGCGAAGGCCGGCTGCTGCGCCGCGCCATAGAGGCCGACCGCCTCACCAGCTCTATCTTCTTCGGCCCGCCGGGCACAGGCAAGACCACGCTGGCCTCCATCATCGCCGAAACCACGTCGGCCGCCTTCATCCGCATGAACGCCGTCACCAGCGGCGTGGGCGAGGTGCGAGAGGCCCTGAAGGAAGCCGAGAGCCGGCTGCGGCTGTACGGCAAGGCCACTTATCTGCTGCTTGACGAGTGCCACCGCTGGTCGAAATCGCAGTCCGATTCCATCCTGCCCGCCATCGAGCAGGGCATCGTGCGCTTCATCGGCTCGACCACCGAAAACCCGATGGTGGCCATGACGCCGGCCATCGTGAGCCGCTGCCGGCTGTTCCAGTTCGAGGCGCTTTCACAGGCCGATGTGGAGACCGCCGTGCTGCGCGCCATCAAGGACGAGGAGCGCGGCTACGGCAAGCAGCGCGTAACCATCGACGACGACGCGCTGCATCATATCGCGCAGGTGGCGGGCGGCGACGTGCGCAGCGCCCTCAACGCGCTGGAGCTGGCCGTGCTCACCACGCCGGTGGACGCGGACGGCGGCATTCACATCACCCGCGAGATTGCCGAGGAGTCCATCCAGAAGCGCGTGCTGCGCTGCGACGAGTCCATGTATTACGACATGCTCAGCGCCTTCTGCAAATCGCTGCGCGGCTCCGACAGCGACGCCGCGCTGGCTTGGTTCGCGCGCATGAACTACGCCGGGGTGGATCCGCGCATCATCGTCAGGCGCGTGATCGCCCACGCCAGCGAGGACGTAGGCCTCGCGAACCCCACCGCCATGCTGCAGGCCGTCGCCGCGGCGCAGGCGCTGGAGTTCAACGGCATGCCGGAAGCCCGGCTGTCCATCGCGCAGGCCATCATCGCCGTGTGCGAGAGTCCGAAATCGAACAGCGTCGTCATGGCCATCGACCGCGCCGCGGCGGACGCCGAGAAGGGCGGCTTCCAGCCCGTGCCCGTCCATCTCAGGGATACCTCCTACGCCGGCTATGAGAAGATCGGCTCGGGCGTGGGCTATAAATACCCCCACGATTATCCCGGCCACTGGGTGAAGCAGCAGTACGCGCCGCTGGAGGCGCGCGGCATGCCCTACTACGTGCCCAGCGATCAGGGCCAGGAAGAAAAGCTGCGCGAGCGGCGCAGGGCGCGGGGCATTGACGACGCAAACCCGACAAAGGAGACTTGATCGTGGATAAGCCGAAAAAACAGCGCGCCGACGTGGCGCTGGTGGAGCGCGGCCTGGCGGAGAGTCGCGAGAAGGCGCAGGCGCTCATCATGGCGGGGCTGGTGTATATCGCCGAGGAGAAGGTGCTGAAGCCCTCCGAAGCCGTGAAGGCCGAAGACGACCTCACCGTGCGCGGCGCGGCGCACCCGTATGTGTCGCGCGGCGGCCTCAAGCTGGAGAAAGCGCTGCGGGTGTTCAACTATGACCCGGCGGGCGTCGTCGCCATGGATCTGGGCGCGTCCACCGGCGGCTTTACCGACGTGCTGCTCCGGAACGGCGCGGCGCATGTGTACGCCGTCGACGTGGGATTCGGCCAGCTCGACTGGCGCATCAGGGGCGACGCGCGCGTGACCGTGATGGAACGCACCAACGCCCGCTCGATCACGGCGGACATGTTCGATCCCGTTCCCACGCTGGGCGTGATGGACGTGTCGTTCATCTCGATCAGGCTGATCCTTCCCGCGGCGTTTGAGATCCTCGGATCAAGCGGCCGGTTCATCTCGCTCATCAAGCCGCAGTTCGAGGCCGGGCGGGAGCGCGTGGGCAAAAAGGGCGTGGTGAGCGACCCGGAAACGCATGCGGACGTGGTCGAGTCCATCGTGCGCTTTGTGCCTTCTCTGGGCTGGAAAACCCGTGCCGTCGACTTCTCGCCCATCACCGGGCCGGAGGGCAACATCGAGTTCCTGGCCGATTTTCTGCCCGCGGAAAAGGTCGAAGGCGAGATCACGCGCGGAGATATCGAGGCCATGGTGAAAGCCGCGCACGAGGCGCACAGGAAGTGAGGGGGGAGATTCCATGGCTGTCACGCTGGGAAAGCGGACGGCGGAAAACGTCGCCGTGTCTTTTGAGAAAACGCAGGCCGAACAGATCCGGCTTTTCCTGCCGCAGGAGGCAAAATCGCTCGACGAGGCGCTGGCGAAATACCGCGCGTCGCTGCTGCCCGGCGCGACCAGCTTCGGTCGCACGATTCTGAGCGACGGACGCCATGTGGGCGACGTTTGGTGCTACGGCATCGACGAGAGCGGCAATCCGCAGGCCATGGTGAGCTACTGCGTGTTTGACGCGGACTGCTGGAATCAGGGCATCGCCACGGAGGCGCTGCGTCTGTTCCTCGACGAGATTCGGGAGCGCTTCGATCTCCATGCGTTCGGCGCGTTTACCTGCGCGGACAACACGGCCTCGCGCCGCGTGCTCGAGAAAAACGGCTTTACGATGATAAAACGCTTTGTGGAGGACGGGACGGAGTCCTGTTATTATGAGCGCGATTTCAGGCGGGAAAACGACAGGCTCGAGGAGATGAGCGCATTCTTCACCGCCCGCCTGGACGGCTATGACGAGCACATGCTGAAGGATGTGGGCGGCTGCCGCGAATGCTATGAGGAAATGGCGCGCCTTGTTCCGGAAAGCGCGGAAGCCCTGCTCGATCTGGGCTGCGGTACGGGGCTGGAGCTAGATTTCATCTTTCCCCGCTTCCCCGCTCTCCGCGTGACGGGCGTAGACCTGACGCAGGCCATGCTGGACGAGCTGCGCCGCAAACACCCGGACAAGGCGCTGGATCTCGTCTGCGGCAGCTATTTCGACGTGGACTTCGGAAAAACCGCATTCGACGCGGCGATTTCCTTCCAGACCATGCACCATTTTGCGGCGGAGATGAAGCGCAGCCTGTACGAGCGCGTAAAGAAGGCGCTGAAACCGGGCGGCGTTTACATCGAATGCGACTATATGATCGAGGACGACGCCGAGGAGGCGCTCTATTTCGCGGAGCTTGACAGGATGCGCCGCGAGCAGGGGCTTTCGCCGGACAAGTTCGTGCACTACGACACGCCCCTCACCATCGCGCACCAGACAGCGGTGTTGAAAGAGGCTGGATTTGCGTCCGTCGAAAAGAAGCTGCGCGTGGAAAACACGAC
>JAFZRB010000418.1 GCA_017620115.1 Clostridia bacterium
CGAAGCGGTACATAAAGGCCACGACCAGCATGGCGGCATAGGTCAGCAGGGGCTTTTTCACGAACGCCCGGCCGATCAGCGGCGCGATGAAATAGAACTGCACCTCTACGGCCAGCGTCCACAGCACGGGGTTCAGCCGCGAACCGAGATAGGCTTCGTAGGTGAGATTGTGGGTAAAGGTGAGGTGGCCGGCGATATCCAGCAGGAAGTGGCGCAGGGAACCGTACTCACGGTTCGGCAGCGCGTACACGAACAGATAGAACAGCACGCTCAATAAGTAGCTGGGAAGGATCCTCAGCGCGCGCCGGATGTAGTACGGCCGCAGCTCGGGCAGCGGCGAACCGTCGACCCTCGCGCGCGCGTAGGGCAGGAACAGCAGAAAGCCGGACAGCAGCAGCAGGATGTCCACCATCATGTAGCCGGTGCGCACGGGCGCGGTGAAATCCAGCTGCAAGCCGCCGAGGCTCAGCACGGGGCTCAGCCAGGACTGCTGCCAGATGTGAAACCACGCTACGACCAGCACCGCCACCGCGCGCAGGCCGTCCGCGACGGGCGCGTACCGGCCGTCGCCCGGCCCGGGCAGGAGCAGCCGCGTCAGCCTTTCCCGCATGTCAGTTCACCCCGCCTTCCGCCCCGCCGCAGGCGCGTCGATCATTATTTATATGAATTATAGCATTGCTCATTCGGGTTGTCAAACGCGGAGCGGATCGCAAATTGACGAAACCATGGACTCATGTTATAATACAGGCGTCCCGTTCAGAAACACGGGCGCGCCGGTTCATGGCTTCCCGATATTATCTCAGCGAACTGTCAGGGAGGAATGATCATGGAATACAGAATCGTTTCATCCGCCGAGTTTACTTATCCGGACCAGTTTGATTATCCGTCCGCGTCCGATACGATCGATGTCTTCACGGCCCGCGGATCTTACGCGTGCTGCCAGATCCTGCTCCGCGCGCTGCCGGCTCCGGAGGTTGCCGTCGCGTTTCGCGGCCTGCCGGAAGGCGTCGTCCCGGAGCTCTACGCGCTTCGTTCCGTGATGGTGGAGCGCAATCAGGGCATTCCGGACGACGAACGCAAACCCCATTGGCCGGAGCGCGTCGCGCCTTTCCGTGTTTACGATTGCCTGCGCGCCTTTGACGGCACTGTGGATGTGGAAGGGCCGGACAGGCAGGGCGGTCTCTACATCGCCCTGAAAGCCGACAGGGACGCCAGGCCCGGCGTCTATGATTTCACGGTCGTCATCAACGATTGCGAAATCGCCGCGCGGCTCCAGATTTACGCCGTCCGCCTCCCAGAGGAAACGCTGAAGCTCATTCTGGGGTTCAGCCTCGCGCCCCTTGAGAAATTCCATCATCTGGTTCCCGGCACCGAAGCGTATCAGAAGCTCGTTGGGAAATACCTTGCCGCCCTGCGCCGGATGCATCAGAACATGATGTACGTCGGTGGGATCGAAGCAAAAGAAACGGGGCCCAACCGCTGGGTTTTCGATTTCAGCGGGATGGAAAGGATGATCGAGGTCTGCCAGGCGGCGGGGATGAAATACTTCAACCTGCCTTCGGTGGGCTGGCGGAAGAGCTGGTCGGAATCCACCATACTGCTGCGCGGAAGCATACCCTCCATGTCTTACGAGGGATACTGCTATCTGACGCAATACCTGCCCGCCCTGAAGGCTGTGCTCGACCGGCACGGCTGGACGGAGAACTGCGTCATGGGCGTGGCGGACGAACCCAACGACGCCAACGCCACGGAATTCCGGGCTCTTTGCGGGCTGATTCACAGAATCGTTCCGGAGATCCGCCTGTGCGACGCCATGTCGTACGGCAACCTCCACGGCGCGCTGGACGTTTGGGTGCCGCTCAACGCGGAGTATGACAAGCATCGCGCGGAAATCGAAACCTTCCGCTCCAACGGCGCGGAAATATGGCATTACGTCTGCTGCGGTCCGCGGGAATACGGATACATCAACCGCTTCATGGACTATCCGCTGCTGTCGACCCGCTACCTGCACTGGGGCAATTACCGTTACCAGCTCACGGGTTTCCTGCACTGGGCGGCCAATGTATACCAGCCCAATCAGGATCCCTTCGAGCAGAACTGTCCCGAGCACCACAACACGGACGCCGTCTGCTTCCTGCCCGCCGGGGACACGCACATCCTCTATCCCGGAAACGGCGAGCCCTGGCTGTCCATCCGCCTGGAGGCGGAGCGGGAAAGCGCGGAGGAATATGAACTGCTGAAAGCGCTCGCGGCGCGCGACAAGGCGACCGCGGACGACATCTGCGCGTCCGTTTTCCGCTCGTTCCGCGATGTGGAATACGACGTCGGACGCTTTACGGCGGCGAAGCGCCGGCTGCTGGCCGCCTTGTCAGAATGAGGCGGCGCCAAAGACGCCGCGGTTTATGCTGAGCATAAGAAAACGGGCTGTGAAACAAGAGCATTTTTAAGACGCTTGAGCTTCACAGCTCCTTCCATCAGGGAGGGATTTTCCGGCCCCCCACGCACGCGCGGACGAACCGACGCCATCCGCCTTTTTCAAACCCGGAAGGAAACACTGCTAAGCGCTCGAAGATGATTTCACGGGCACATGGAGCCAAACGGAGGGATTGGAAACATGACAAAGACTTTTCTGATCAACGGTATCGCTTACAGCGTGCAATCGGCACGGGAGCCTGTCAGCCTGAACCTTGAACCGGCGCAGTCGGAAAACGGCATAGAAGAGATAACGCTTTCCTGCGATTTTGGCGAGAACGGCCCGACGCAGGGCATCGCAGTCTCCTGGAGCGAACCCATGAAGGGCATCCTCTCGGTCTGGACGCCCACGATACGGCGCAACCGCGCGGTGATGCAGTGGTTCGCCCCGACAACGACCGAATCGAACTTCGCCAGCGGCGCACCCGTGCTCGCAGTGGTTGAGAACGGCGAGACAAACCATTGCACAGTGGCCCTGTCAGACGCCGTACTGCCGGCCAGACTGAGCTTCTTCGTGAACGATTTCGAACAGATGGAGCGAATAGCGTATCGTACAGAGCTCCTGAAGGACGCGCGCGTCCTGTCCAGCTACACAGTGCGCCTGCGCATCGACCGGCGGCCCGTACCGCTCGCCATGGCGATCGCGGAAGCCGTCATGTGGCAGCGCGCCTTTTACCCGCGCCGTCTGCCGATCACTCGCGCCAGTGAAGCCCCCCTGTACTCCTCCTGGTATAATTTCCATCAGCATCCGAACGCGCGGGCGCTGCTTGCCGAACTGGCTGTCGCCGCGAAGATCGGTTTCGAGAATGTCATCATCGACGACGGCTGGCAGTATGAAGGCAACGGCACCGGCGATTATTACGACTGCGGCGACTGGGCTGTCGCGCCCGGCAAGTTCCCGGACTTTGCCGGCTTCGTGCGGCAGGTTCACGCGATGGGGCTGAAGCTGATGCTGTGGTTTCCCGTTCCCTTCGCGGGCCTCAACACCCGCGCGTTCGCCGAATACGAATCGCGCTGTCTCTATGTGGACCGCGGTTTGCTGCGCGCCGGCATCCTCGATCCGCGATATCCCGAGGTGCGGAGCCACATCACCGACACGCTGGCAAGTTTCATGAGGGAATATGATCTCGATGGGCTGAAGCTGGATTTCATCGACAGTTTCCGCCTGAAAGACGATTCGCCGGCCTTCGGCGCGGGAATGGACTGTGAAACGGTGGATGCCGCCGTTACGCGCCTGATGGACGAAACGATCACCGCATTGACCGCCATCCGCCCTGACTGCATGCTGGAATTCCGCCAAAACTACGTCGGCGCGGCGATTACAGCCTATGGCAGCATGATCCGCGTGGGCGACTGTGCCTTTGACTCAATTACCAACCGCATCGGTACAGCTGATCTGCGCATGCTCTGCCCGGACATGGCCGTTCACGCCGACATGCTCTACTGGTCCGGAAGCGAAACAAAAGAAAACTGCGCTGTCCAGATGATCAACATTCTGTTCTCAGTTCCACAGATCTCAATTGAACTGACCAAGGCCAGTCTGGAGCAGCGCATGGTCGTAGAGCGCTTCATCCGCTACATGAAGGAGAACTGCGACGTGCTGCTGCACGCCTCGTTTGAAGTCTCCGGTTCCGAAGCCGGTTACGCCGCACTGACCGCCCGTTCCGCCGGGAAGCGCATCACGGCGCATTATCTGACGGACAGCGACGTGTTCGACGGGCAGCCTTGCGATCTGTTCAACGCCACATCGCGCGCAGGCCTGTTCGTCGAGAACGCTACGCCCGCAAACGCCGAGGTGCGCATCGTCGACTGTCTCGGCCGAATGATGAGCGCCACATACCTCGACGCCGGGGAAATCAAGCGGCTTCCGGTGCCAGTGGGCGGTATGGCCATGATCTTCCCTCAGAGTTGAGCGGCATCAGGATCAAAGACGATGCGCCGCAAGCGACCGGCGTAAACCCATCATTCAGCTGAATATAAGAAAGGAGCGCACTGTCATGAGTGAAAGGAAAATCATCGTCAAAAAGCCCGGTGAGGTCATTGATTTTGAAACGGTGTTTGAGCTGAACCCGGCCATCGAAGAAGCTGATCCGGCTAAAAAGGGCCGCATGGTCCGCGTCGACTACACCACCGATGTCTATGAATACGGCGTTACATATCCCAAGTACTGCAACGTTTATCTTCCCTATTGCTACGACGCGAACGATAAAAGCCGCAAATACAATGTTCTCTATTACCAGCACGGCAATACCTGCGACCCCGAACTGTTCAACACGCCCGAGACGGTGAAGCGCTTCGACAACCTGTTTGACAGCGGCGAAATCGATCCCTGCATCATCGTCTGCACCACATATTACTTCGACCCGGCGCGCGACGCGGAAATACGGAAAAAGACCGGCGGCGCGCAGGCGGGC
>JAFZRB010000054.1 GCA_017620115.1 Clostridia bacterium
TGCTGGAGAGCGGTCTGCCCGCGGTTGTGGACGCGGACGCGCTGAACATCATCGCGCGCCATGACCCGCTCCGGGCGCTGCTCGGGCCGCGCCACGTGATCACGCCGCATCCCGGCGAGGCCGCGCGGCTCATCGGGCTGGTCGGCGCGGATCAGATCGTCGCGGCGAAGCGCCTGCGCGAGGCCACCGGCGCGGTGGCGCTGCTGAAGGGCGCTTCGAGCGTCGTCTGCGGCAAGAACATCCACGTCAGCGCCTCCGGCTGCGGCGGCATGGCGACCGGCGGCAGCGGCGACGTGCTCAGCGGCATGATCGGCGGATTGCTCGCGCAGGGCGTCGATCCCGAAACAGCGGCCTGGGCGGGCAGTCAGCTGCACGGCCTGGCGGGCGAGACCGCCGCGCGCCATCTCACCGAAACCGCCATGACCGCTGCCGACATCATCGGCTTCTGGCCGGAAACACTGAAAGCGCTGACACGCGACAGCGCGACGAACGGCGCCCGATAAAGCGCCTTTTCGCCGCGCTGCCAGAATGTTCGTTTCCCATGCGGGGCGCCTTGAAAACGCGCCCTGCTGTTTTTTACCGGATGCCCGCGGGCGCGTGCGCCCGGACGCACCGGCCGTGCAAGCCGTTATCCCCTGCTGGAAGATGTTTTGGCGGCCTTCGCGCCGCTGCGCACCGCGCTGAGAATGTTGGAATTGTAGGAGAACACGCTCTTGTTCTTATCGGCCCAGGCTCTGAGGGCGTCGTTCACCATGCCGTCGATCAGCTGCGCGAAGCTCACGCCCACCGGCTCCCACAGATAGAAGGCCAGCGAGCCGGGGATGATGTTGATCTCGCCCAGATAGAGCTGATCCTTCGCCCTGTCGATGATGTAGTCGATGCGCACCACGCCGCGGCAGTCCATTTCGCGGAATACGCTGGCGGTGATCCGCCTGATCTCGGCGAGCTTCTCCTCGCTGACCGGCGCGGGGATCCGGCGCTTCAGCGCGCTCATGCCCTTGCCGCCCTGGCCGCGCAGATACTTTTCGGAAAAATCCAGGAGCTCCGTGTCGTCCCAGCGCACGGGCATCTCGGTCTCGGACACGCGCACCTCGTCCGCGTATCCGCAGGCGGCGCAGTTGACCTCCGCGATATCGGCCACGCCCTGTTCGATGAGCACGCGCCGGTCATACGCCACGGCGACGTCCATGGCGCGGATGAGCCCGTCGCGGTCGTCCGCGCGGCTGATGCCGATGGACGAGCCCAGGTTGGCAGGCTTCACGAACATGGGATAGCCCACTTCCTTCTCAGCGCGGGCGATCACGGCGTCGCGATCCTTCTCCCATTCGGCGCGCTCGGCCCACGTATCCGGCAGAACCGGATAGCCGCAGCCGCGGAACATGCGCTTCATGGTGATCTTATCCATGCCCACCGCGCAGCCCATCACGCCGGACGACGTATAGGGCACGTTCATCAGTTCCAGCATGCCCTGCAGCGTGCCGTCCTCGCCGTTGAGGCCGTGCATGGCGGGCAGAACCACGTCGATCGACGCCAGCACGTTGCGGCCGCCGCCGAACAGCTTTTTCTTCTCCGTGGGGTATTCGAGCAGCAGCAGCTTGCCCTTCTCGCCCACGGGCAGCACGCGCGTGACCTGCGCCGGATCGAAATTCAGGAAAAACGTCATGTCTGAGAGCTTCTCGCCAATATACCAGTCGCCTTCGCGCGATATGTAGATGCGCGTCACATCGTACTGAACCGGATCGGCGGCCATCGCGGCCTGAAGTCCGGTGATGATGGAAACGTCGTGTTCGCACGTTCTGCTGCCGAAAATGACTCCCAGATTGGTCTTCATGCTGTTTTGCCTCCACAATGATTACTGGTCTTCGTTGTAGTTGTCGGGCAGGTCGTTTTCAAAGAGCACCACGTCGCCGGGCTTTCCGATCCTGCCCAGCACGCCGGTGGCCTCGTCGAGGCTGCCCACGACGTGGATGCGCTCCGCGGCCACGCCTTCCGCCCTGAGGCCCTCCGCGATGGGCTGCGTGCGCCGCCGCCCCACGAGGATGATTTCGTCGCACCTGCCGGCCATCTGCGCGCCGAACTGGCGGTTGATTTCCTTCTCCTGCGCGCCCTGTTCAACCATGCCGGGCGTGACGATCACATGCCGGCCCTCGAAGGCGGCGAGCACGTCCAGCGCGGCCTTCGCGCCGACGGGATTGGAGTTGAAGGCGTCGTCGATCACCGTGACGCCGTTCGCGCCCGGCATCAGCTGCAGCCTGTGCTCGACCGGCTCGATTTTTCGCACCCCGCGCGCGATCTCCTCGAGCGTGAGGCCCAGCTGGCGCGCGGCGCAGCAGGCCAGCGCGATGTTGCCGATGTTGTGCCGGCCCAATAGTTTCGTCTCGCATTCGATCTTCTCGCCGGTCGCGCCGTCCTTCAGGGTGAACCTGGAGCCGCCGCGGCCCACGGCGATATCCTCCGCCTTCATATCCAGCCGCATGCCGCGCGTGCCGGTGAGGAATTTCTTCACGCCGGCGCGCTCGTAGAGCTTGTCGACTTCGCCGCCGTCGGAGGCGAAAAACGCCAGCCCGTCCCGCGGCAGCCCCTCGATCAGCTCGAACTTGGTGTTCGCCACGGTTTCGATATTGCCGAACGTTTCCAGATGCTGCGGCCCGACGGAAGTGATGAGGCCCATCGAGGGATGGACCAGATCCACCAGCTCTTTGATGTCGCCCGCGTGTCGCGCGCCCATCTCGGCGATGAACACCTGATGATGCGGCTCCAGCTTCTCGCGAATGACGCGCGTGAGCCCCATGGGGGTATTGAAGCTGGCGGGCGTGGCGAGCACGTCGTATTTCTCGGAGAGGATCGCGGCCAGGATAAACTTGGTGCTGGTCTTGCCGTAGCTGCCGGTGATGCCGATTTTGATGAGATCGGGTCGGGCGTCGAGCTTCGCCTTCGCGTCGTTCAGGTAGTAATTGTTGATGGCCTTCTCGACCGGCGTCATCGCGCCGCCCGCGGCCAGCGCGAGATACGGAACGCCCACGAACAGTATGTAGGCCGGAATGCCCAAAGCGCTCAGGATGAAGGCCAGCGCCAGCGCGATCAGGCATAGGCAGGCATACAGCCGCTTCATGCGGGGCGTATAGGCGAGGGGCTTTTTCTCGGGCTGGCTGTGCAGCCTCCTGTCGAGCAGGAACGCCGCCGCCAGGAAGCCGACCAGCGTCACGACGCCCGCCGTGATCCTGCTGGCCTGGTCGCTTATGAACATGCGCAGCAGCAGCCACAGCGCGTAATAGGCGACCGTCGCGCCGACGCCGATGGTGAGCGTGCCGCCCAGGTGCTTATCGTGGTTCTTCCCCAGCCAGCGCACGTAGCCGTCCAGCTGGTAGCTCTCCAGCTGCAGCATGTGCAGGTAATAGCGCGCCACGGCGGCCGAAGCCAGCGCGCTCGCCAGGCAGATGATGACGTTCATAGCATCCCTCCGTCAGCTCAGGAACCGCTCGACGACGATGCGGAAATCGCCGTAGCGGTCGAGATAGGCGAAATGGCCGCAGCCCGGCCAGGACACGAGGCCCGCGTCCGGTATTTTCTCTGCCATGATCCGGGCCATCCAGATGGGCGTCTCCGTATCGTCCTCGCCCCACACCAGCAGCGTGGGAGCCTTGATCTTTTCCAAACAGCCGGTCAGATCCTGGGATATCACGCGATTGAAGGTCTGGCGCATGGAGGGTGTCAGCGCGCGGTAGTCGCGCGAGCCGAATTTCTGAACCAGCGATTCCTGCCACAGAGCCGCTCTCTCCCCGCCGAAAA
>JAFZRB010000419.1 GCA_017620115.1 Clostridia bacterium
CGAGCTGATCGAGCGCCCCGCCTTCCTGGCCGCCGACGCCAACGCGATGACCGGCGCGGAGCGCGGCACCGCCGCCCACGCCGCGCTGCAGCGCCTCGACCTGGACGCGCTGCGCGGCCTCGCGGGCGACGAACTGCACGCCGAAATCGTGCGCCAGCTGAACGACCTGGCCGAACGCGCGCTGCTCACACCCGCCATGCGCGAAGCGATCCGCCCGCGGATGCTGGCGGCGTTCTTCGGCGAGGGCCCGGGCGCGCGGATGCTGCGGGCAAATACCCTGCGCCGCGAGTGGATGTTCACCCTCAGTTTGACCGCGCGCGAGGCCTTCGGCGCGGATTCCGAAGAAACGGTGCTCGTTCAGGGCTCCGTCGACTGCTGCTTCATCGAGGACGGGCAGTGGGTGCTGCTCGATTACAAGACCGACCGCGCGGACGACGAGGCCGATCTCCGCCGCCGCTACGAGCCGCAGCTCGCCCTCTACGCCCGCGCGCTCGAAACCATCACCGGCATCCCCGTGCGCGAGTCGCTGATCTGCCTGCTGCGAAGCGGGCGGACGATCAGCGCGGCGGCGGATTAAGAAAAAAGTCGCGCTCTTCACGGAAAACCGTGGAAAAGCGCGCCCCATGCCTCCCTGAAAGGGGAGGTGCCGTCGTTCCCAAATTGCTGATTTCTAATTGCAAATTGATAATACCCCTCGCCCGCCCGTTATAGTCCGTACAGCGCCCCGTATTTCTCCGTGAGATAGTCGACGTAATACTTCGCGTCGAAGGGCGCGCCCACGGCCTGCTCGAACAGGACGCCGGGCTTCATCAGGCTGCCGAAGCGCCACACGCGCTCGCGCAGCCAGTCTGTGACGGGCGACAGGTCGCCACGGGCCACGCAGGCGTCGATGTCCACGGTTTCGCGCATCTTCGCCAGCATCTGCGCGCCGTAGGCCGAGCCCAGCGCGTAGCTGGGGAAATAGCCGAACAGCCCGCTCGACCAGTGCGAATCCTGCAGCACGCCCTCGCGGTCGCTGGGCACGTCGACGCCCAGATACTCTTTATACAGCGCGTTCCAGGCCGCGGGCAGGTCGCGCGCGGTGAGCAGGCCGTCGAACAGCTTCTTCTCCAGCTCGTAGCGGATCATCACGTGCATGCAGTAGGTCAGTTCGTCCGCCTCGGTGCGGATGAGCGAGGGCTCGGAGCGGTTCACCGCGCGGTACAGCGCCTCGTCGTCCACGCCCTCCAGCTGCGGGAACAGCGCGCGCAGCTTCGGCGCGGCGAGCGACACGAAGGCGCGGCTGCGGCCCACGATGTTCTCCATGAAGCGCGACTGGCTCTCGTGAATGGCCATGCTCACGCCGTCGCCCAGGCAGGTGTAGGCGTACGCCTCGTCGGTGTTGGCGTCGTAGAGCGCGTGGCCGCCCTCGTGGATCACGCTGTACATCGAGGAGGCGAAGTTCTCCTCGTGGTAGTGAGTGGTGATGCGCACGTCGTAGCGCGAGAAGCTGGTGGTGAAGGGGTGTTCGGTCTCCGCGATGCCGCAGTGCGCGCGGTCGAGGCCGAGCGTGTCCATCAGCCAATCGGACAGCGCGCGCTGCTTATCCAGCGGGAAATGCCCGTGCAGGCAGGCGTCGTCCAGCTGGGGCGCGGCCTGAACGCGCCGGATGAGAGGGGCGAGGGAGCCGCGCAGCTCGTCGAAAAACGCGTCGCACGCCGCGCGCGTGAGGCCCTCCTCGAAGCGGCCCAGGCGGTAGTCGTAGGGATCGGTATCCGGCTCCACGTGCCGGGCCATGCTGATCTGCGCGGCCACGATGCGGTCGATGTACGGCGCGAAGGCGGCGTAGTCGTTTTCGATTTTGGCGCGGTGCCACACGTCCTCGGCCTCGTTGGTGAGGCGCTCGTAAGCCACGTATTCCTCCATGGGGATGGCGCGGGTCTCGACGAAATCCTTGCGCAGAATCTCCACCATGCGCTTCTGTTCGGGCGTGAGCTCCGCCTCGTTTTCGTGCAGGAAATCCAGCAGCGCGCCGGTCTCCTCGCCCGCGCTGAGCTTGTAGGCTTCCTCGCTGAGGATGGCCAGCGTCTCGCCGCGGTTCGCGCCGGTGCCCTTGGGCGCGGTGGTCACGCCGTCGAAATAGATCATGCCGGCCGCGTGGTCGAACGCGGCCATTTTCCTTTGCAGCGCGTCCAGCTTTTTCAGGCCCTCTTGTACGGTCATGGAAAAAACCCTCCTTTGCGTCATGTCACGTCGATGATGATGACCGCCTTGTCGTCGGCGTAGCTGTTGTAGGGCGGCTTGTCGTAGGCCTCCGAGCGGTCGAGCAGCTCCCCGGCGCCCAGCGCGGCCAGCTCGCCGACGGGCGCGAAGGCGAGGTATTTGTCGATGCCGTCCGAGGAGAGGATCACGCGGTCGCCCGGCTCCAGCGCGATCGTCGCCGCGCGCAGGAAGTCGAGCGCGCGCGGATCGCCGTCGATCACGCCGTAGCCCAGCGGGTGGGCGGCGTTGTTGGTGATGGCGTCGTACATTTGGCGCTTGGTGATGCCCAGGCCGCTGGTGGAGCCGAACACGCGCAGGTGGCTGGTCTGCTGCTCGCTCAGCCGGATGCGCGCGCCGTTCCGGATGAGCGCGATCAGCGAATCGCCGATATAGGAAAAGTGCATCACGTCTCCCCGGATCGCCGCGGCGACATACACCGCGGCGGCGGGGAAATCGCCCGGATGGGCGGCGTTGTACGCGCGCGTGGCCTCGACGGCGCGTTCGGCGGCTTCGCGGGCGGCGGCGGTGGGATCGGCGGCGGTTTCCAGCGCGGCGGCGACGGCCTCGGCGGTGAGCCGGGCGGCCTGCGCGGCGTCGCTGGTTTCCATGCCCTCGCGATACGCGCCCGCGCTCATCGTCACGCCGTCCGCCACCACGAAGCAGTTTTCGGCGACGAGATAGTCCTCGCAGGGCTTGTTCGGGCGGTTGTTTCGGCGAACGGCGGTTTGAACGGCATAAGTCAGCATAAAGAATCGCTCCTGTCCTGCGCTGGATTCAGAGAATCAGCATGGCGTCGCCGAAGGAAAAGAAACGGTATCCTTCGCGCACCGCCAATTCGTAGGCGGCGAGCGTGCGCTCGCGGCCCATGAACGCGGACACCAGCATGATGAGCGTGGAGCCGGGCAGGTGGAAATTCGTGATGAGCGCGTCCACCATTTTGAAGGCGTAACCGGGTTTGATGAAGATGTTTGTCCAGCCCGAGCGCGCCGCGAGGCTTCCCGTCTCCCCGGCGGCGGATTCCAGCGTGCGCACGCTGGTGGTGCCTACGGCGATCACGCGGCCGCCGCGCGCCTTCACGGCGTTCAGCCGGCTCGCCGCCTCCTCCGTCACCTCGTAATACTCGCTGTGCATCACGTGATCCTCCACGTCCTCGACCTTCACCGGGCGGAACGTGCCCAGCCCCACGTGCAGCAGTATGGGAACGATCTCCACGCCCATGCCGCGGATGCGCTCCAGCAGCTCCGGCGTGAAATGCAGCCCCGCGGTGGGCGCGGCGGCGGAGCCGTCCTGTTTGGCGTACACGGTCTGGTAGCGCTCGCGGTCGGCCAGCTTCTCGTGGATATAGGGCGGCAGGGGCATCTCGCCCAGCTCGTCCAGCGCCGCCTCGAACGCGCCCTCGCACGCGAACTCGACGGTGCGCCCGCCGGCGTCCGTCTCCGCGAGGATGCGCGCCGTCAGCCGCCCGCCGCCGAACGAGACCGTCGCGCCGGGTTTCAGCCGGCGGCCGGGCCGGGCCAGCGTTTCCCACTTTTTCGGCCCCAGCTGCTTTAAGAGCAGCAGCTCGCACACGCCGCCGCCCGCCCGTTCGCCGATCAGCCGCGCCGGAATGACGCGCGTCTCGTTGATCACCAGCGCGTCGCCGGGGCGGAGATAATCGGTCACGTCGTAAAAATGCCGGTGCGCGATGTCGCCCGTCGCCCGGTCGATCACCATCAGGCGACTGTGGTCGCGCGGCTCGACGGGCGTCTGCGCGATGCGCTCCTCGGGCAGGTCGTACATGAAGTCGCTTGTTTTCATATCAGTTCATTTCTCCCCGCGCCTGTCGCGATAAACAAAAAACCGAACGTCTCGCCGCGGCGAAGCGTTCGGATTCCTTCTGGTCCGCCCTCAGGGACTCGAACCCTGGACACCCTGATTAAGAGTCAGGTGCTCTACCAACTGAGCTAAGGGCGGAAATGGAGCGGTAGACGAGACTCGGACTCGCGACCTCCACCTTGGCAAGGTGGCGCTCTACCAACTGAGCTACTACCGCGCATGACGGTTTGAAGGAGCGGGTGATGGGAATCGAACCCACGTAGCCAGCTTGGAAGGCTGGAACTCTACCATTGAGTTAC
>JAFZRB010000420.1 GCA_017620115.1 Clostridia bacterium
CTTTCCTTGCGCTTGCTCTTCTTCTCTATATCGTTTTCAAGGATCGCGCCGCCGCTTCGTCTGCGCCTCATGGAGGCCGTTCCCCGCGACAGCATTAAGTATTATACGCCTCTCCCTTCCCTTTGTCAATACTTTTTTTCGAAGGCCTTTTTTTCTGTTCTTTCATTATATGCCTCGTTTTTTGCAGTGTTCTCGTTTGTTAAGTGTTTGTGTGCTTGGCATATCCGCGCCATTCGGCGTCACGCCAGCAGCGGCGTGAGCGTCTTCTCATACAGGCAGGCGATCCGATGCAGCGGACGGGTCAGACACACATAAAGCAGCCGGGCGTCCAGCTCGCGGTCGGGAAAGCGCTTATCGCTGGCGTTAGCGATGATCACGCCATCAAACTCGAAGCCTTTTACGTCGGAGGCGCGGGCCAGCAGCAGGCCGGCCTCGTACTGCGCGGCGTCCAGATCGAGCATATGCGCGTTCAGGTCGGCCGGCAGCGCCTGCGCAATAGCCTTCAGCTGCGCGCCGGTGCGGTCGATGACGGCGATGGACGACAGCCCGTCCGCCTGCCAGACCCGGATAATGCGCTCCAGCTCATCCGCCTGTTCCCGCGCGTTCCTGAACGCGATCAGTTCGGGCTGCGGGCCGTGGCGCAGCACGGGACGCGCGTCCTCCTGGCCGGGTACGGGCCGTTTCCGCGCCACGCGGAGCGCCAGGTCCATGATTTCGATGGTGCTGCGATAGCTGGTGAGCAGCTGATGCGCGGCGGCTTTGCCGGCGAGCAGCTCTTCAGTGAGCGGCCGCCAGTCGGTCATGCCGCGCCATGAGCGGATGCCCTGCATCAGGTCGCCCACGATGGTCATGCTCGCCCCCCGCGTCATGCGGTGCAGCAGCAGGAATTCCATCATGCTGAAGTCCTGCGCCTCGTCGATGACCACATGCCGGATATCCAGCCGGGGCAGCTCGTGCGTGCGCATGGCGATGAGCGCAATGGACGCGACATCCTCCGGCTCGACGCGGCCGCCTTCGACGCGCCCGAGCGTGTATTCGGCGGCAAGCGCGGCGTCGCTCCCGTCGGGTGATTCGGCCAGCAAATCGGCGCAGAAATCACGATACAGCCGCATCGGGCTGAACTCCGGAAAGCGGGCCATCACGCCGTCGATAAACGGCTTCACCCTCTGATCGGTCTCCCTGATGCGCTCGTCGCGGGAATGATAGAGCTTCACAAGGCGCAGCCGCCTCTCCTCCCCCTCCGGCATCGTGGCGCGCAGCAGGTCGGTCCGCCGGTCGGTTTCGGCCTTGAGCCATTCCTTCACCTTCGCGGCGGCGTCCCGCGCGCGCAAAGTGAGATCCTTTTTAAACTCCGCAATGCGCCGATTCAACGGAAAAGGCTTTTCATCCACCAGGAACAGCTGGCGCAGCCGAGCCGCTGTGTACAGCGTGACAGGCCCGAAGCGGATGTCCTCGTCGGGCGGCAGGCGCTCCTCCAGGCGGTCGAGCCACTCGCCGAGCCGGGCGGCCATGTCCATCGAGCCCTTGAAGCGCATGAGCCGCGCGAGGCGATCCCGCTCGTCGTCCGGCAGGTTGAGCACTTTGTCGGTGATGTCCGTGCGGTCGACGCGGGGCAGCAGGTCGTCCAGCCATTCGGCGACGAACAGGGGGAATGTGGTCTGGCGCACCTTTTCGACGCCCAGATCGGGCAGCACGCCCGCGATAAAGTTGAGGAAAAGCGGGTTTGGCGCGAGAATGAGCACATGCTCGGGCGACAGGCTGTCCTTGAATGTATAGAGCAGATAGGCGATGCGGTGCAGGGCGATGGTGGTCTTGCCCGAACCGGCCACGCCCTGCACGACCAGCGTGCGGCTCAGGGGATAGCGGATCACGAAGTTCTGCTCCGCCTGGATGGAGGTGACGATATCGCGCAGGCGGTCGCCGGTGGTCGCGCCCAACACGGATTGCAGGTAGGCGTCCGGCGCGACGATATCGGCGTCGAAGATGCTCAGCAGCCGGCCGTTCTCGATGCCCAGCTGGCGTTTGAGCGTGAGTTCACCGCGCACCTCGCCGTCCGGCGTGACGTAGTGCATGGGGCCGATCTGCCCGGAATAATACAGGTTCGCGATGGGCGCGCGCCAGTCGATCACCTCCGGCTCGAGCTCATCCTGGCGCATCACGGTGTGCTTTCCGATGTAATAGGTCTGCTGCGCGCCGCCCTCCTCGGTGAAGTCGACGCGCGTGAAATACGGCTTCAGGCGCGCGGCCGCGAGATTGCGCACCGTCTGTTGGGCGCGCTCGAACAGGATGTTGCGGAGCTCGAGCACATCGCGGTTGTCGCGGTCGTAGCGGAAGGCGTCGGCCAGCTCCTGCCGGGCCTGTACCAGTTCCGCCTCGCTCGCCGTCTTTTGTACCTCGACGAGGGCGAGGGTTTTTTCAAGATGCGCCTCTTCCTCCGGAAAAGCGCGGTGCTGAATATCCGCCATGGCCGTTTCACCTCCGCTGCGCGCGTTCGTTTTTCAAAAGGAATTCTATTATAACGGAAAACGGCGCCGATGACAAGCTGTTTTTTCCCTCTGCGTAAAAACCCCCGCGCCGGTCTGACGCGGGGGCTGGAAGAATGGTTTTGTTCCGTCACAGCTGCCACTTGGCGAGCCATTCCGAGAAGCGGACGTACACCGCGTACCAGCGGTTATAGAGCTCCTCCGAATTGGTCAGGTCGAAGCGATCCTTCTCTCTGTCATAGGTATAGCGCTCCTCATACAGCTCGGACAGCGCGTAGGTCTCGACTGCCTTGGCGTCCTCGACGATCTGGACGAGATCGTCCAGCTCCGTCTCGCTGATGGCCTTCAGCCGCGCGACGAGGCCGGGGAAGTAATCCTCCGCCGACTTGTCGGCATAACCATAGACGCTGTCGTCGGCCAGGTAGATCTTGACGTCGCCCGGATACATGCTGACCGTCTGGCTCTCGCCGTTTTCATCGGTGTAGGTCAGAGCGTATTCCGTCCACTGGCACAGGAAGTAGAGGTAGTCGAACATGGCGTTGATCTCGCCCACGATGCCGTCCGAGGCGATCGTCTGCCACAGCGCGTAGTTTTCCGAAACGGTCGAGAGATCGACAGCTTCATAGGAAGCGTCCACGATGCGGTAGTTGTACACGTAGCCGTATTCGTCGGTGTAGTCGCCGGTCTGCATGACGCCGGTCACGCGCACCGCCTGATCGGTGAAGGTGAACGTCTTGCCCTCCGGCGCGTAAACCGCCATGGTGTTGGCCAGCTGCGTGGTGTTGGGCACGCAGAACGGACAGCTCTGATAGGGCATGTTCATCAGATACATGTACTTGCCGCTCACGGGCGACAGCGTGGCCATGTAGCCCACGATGGTCACTTTCTTGCCGTTCAGCGCACGGATGGCGTCGATGCTGGTGGCCTCCGAAAAGCTCAGCGCCGCCACATCGGCGGAAGCCGGCTTGCCGCCGCAGCCGCTCAGAGCGACGCATGCCAGCGCGAGCGCGAGCAGCAGGGCCAGAATCTTTTTCATGTGAATACCTCCATTGCGGACCTTCCGCCGCTTCCTACAGGCTTTCCTTCGCCGACATGCGCAGGATGGAAATCATCGTGGGCAGCACGCTGATCACGAACACCAGCGCCGCGATGGCCCACTCCAGGGGATAGACCGTCCACGCGCTGAGCACGATGCCCATCGTGGCCACGAAGCGGCTCATGAGGCCGAGGCAGCCGTGCGAGAGCAGCATGGCCAGTATAATGGCGGCCAGGCCCGTGATGCCGTTCTGGATGAGATACAGCTGGGCGATGTGCTTCATGCTGATGCCGATGAGCCGCATCAGCTGGATCTCCTTGCGCGCGTCGAACAGGTTCAAAAGCGTCACCACCGAGATGACCAGTATGTTCATCACCAGTATGATGCCGCACAGCAGATACACGATGCGCGCGCTCAGATCGACCTGATCGAGCACCTCGCGCAGCACGGTGGCGGGATTGATGCACAAAAGCTTCGAGTTCTCGCCGTAGTAGGCGCTCAGGCGGTAATACTCGTTGAAGCCCTTGCTCTTGACCAGGATGGCGCACACCTCGCCCTCGTGGGCTTCGGCTTCTTCTTCGTCCTCGTCCTCATCCCCGTCCTCATGCTCGTGCTCATGCTCCTCCGAGCCGTGGATGGCCCAAACGGTTCTGTAGGAGGTAAACACGGCGTTGTCGTAGGCCGTGCCGGTGGTCTTGAGGATGCCGACCACCGTCAGGGGCGATGCGGTGTGCTGTTCGCCGGAGGTGTTCAGGCCGTGCGAAGTGATGATGCTGTCGCCCACCTTCAGCCCATACGTCTTGGCGACCTCCGAGCCAAGCACGGCTTCGTAGACCTGCGAGAACATATCGCCCTGCGCCAGGGGCTTCCCGTCCAGGAAGGCGGGCGTGGTGCCCACGATGCGGGCGCTGTTGAAGCTGTCGCCCATGGTGAAGGGCACCACGGCGTTGGTCATGCCGCTCTTCTCGAGCTCCTCAACGTACTCATAGGAAATGGTGCCCAGCGGCTTATCGGTAAAGAACATGGTGTTCATGGCCAGCTGCGTCGCGCTGCCTGAGGGGCCGATGATCATGTCGTAGTAGGCCGCGGTGCTCACGATGCCCTCGTTCACCTGCTGCGCCACGTTGTAGCTCAAAAGCGCCACGCTCGCGGAAATCACGATGGAGAGCAGCACCAGCAGCAGGCGCGATTTGCGCACGGCCATGTTCTTGAACGCGAATTTAAGCATTGATCCCGCCTCCTTCCTCGAAGGCCGAGGCAATGTCGTTCATGTCCAGCCGCTCGTCGAACAGCTCCGCCAGCCGCTCGTCGTGCGTCACGCAGATGAGCGTGCGGCCTTTCGCCGCCTCGATGAGCTCCTCCATGATCGTGCGCCCGATGGCGTAGTTCAGGTTGCCCGTGGGCTCGTCGGCCAGGATGATATCCGGCCGCTTCACGAGCGCGCGGGCGATGGCGACGCGCTGCTTCTCGCCGCCCGACAGCCGGGCGACCCTGCGCTTTTTCAGTTTGAGGATGCCGAGCGTGTTCAGGATGCCGTCGATCTGCGAAATATCGACGCGCTCGAGCGCGAGAATGCCGATGTTATCCTCCACGCTCATCTCCTCGATGAGTTTGAAATCCTGGAAAACATAGCCGATATGAGCCACGCGGAAAGCGTCCTTGCGGCGCTGGGGCTGGCCGCCCATCTCCTCGCCGTCGATGACGATCTGGCCTTCGCTGGGGGCGATGATGCCCGCGATGAGGTTCAAAAGAGTCGATTTGCCGCATCCGGACGCGCCAAGCAGCACGTAGCTGCGGCCCGTCTCAAAGCGCAGATCGCGATAGCTGATGCCGGAAGCGTCGTCAAAACGCTTCCGCAAATCTTTTGTTTCAATCATTGCGATATGTTCCTTTCCTTTTTCCGCACAAGTATCCCCTGGTGCGGTTATCCGTTCAGTTGAGGGAATAAGGAAAGGGTATCAAATGAGCAATTCTTCCCGAATGGCGAACAGTGAAAAGACATGGAAACGCTCGCCGCGCCGTTCGATCTCGCAGCGCAGGCGGCGGATATTCAGGCGGGCGGCGCACACGACCGCCGCCGCGGCCAGCCCGGCCAGGCGCATGGCGCGCCCCACCGACAGGCAAACGGGGCAGTCCCCGCCCTCGCAGTGATGGCAGGAGAGCAGCAGCGCGCTCAGGCCCAGCGCGACCAGCGCCGCGCACACGAGCAGTATGACGCCGTTTCTGAATGCGCGCTTCACGGGCCGCCGCCTCCTTTCATGCCAATCCGCGTTTCCCTATTATATACTACTTGAATATGGACAGGGTGTTATAAAAAAATGAAATTTTGATTCGGCCTCCACTGCTTGACACAGGCTGAGGATTTCCATATAATCTAAATGTATAATCACAGAAGGGCGGCAAAGGCATGAGCACCAAAGTGATGAAATACCCTCTGATTTACGTGCGCGGTTGCGGTGATTACCGGAACACCAATAAGGAGCTGTGGAATCTGCAACGGAAAACCAGAGAAATACAGAACAGAACTATTCAGCTTTTGTATTCGTGGGATCAAAACAGCCGGGAACACTATTTGAAATA
>JAFZRB010000421.1 GCA_017620115.1 Clostridia bacterium
CCCGGCGCGGCGGTGGATCATGTCGTCCATCAAGAACGCGCGCGAACTGATTGCGCAAAGGGGGATTTAAGCAATGGCGCTTCATATTTCAACCGGCCCGCATCTGCGCGCGAAGGACGATACCCAGCGGTTGATGCTGGATGTTCTGATCGCGCTGTGCCCGGCGACTGCGGCTTCTATCTACTTCTACGGCCTGAAGGCCGCGCTGATCATTCTGGTCAGCGTGGCGGCGGCGGTCCTCTCCGAGTATGTCTGGCAGCGCCTGGGTCACAAGCCCATCCGTATCAGAGACTTCTCCGCGGCGGTTACCGGCCTGCTGCTGGCCCTGAACCTGCCGGCGAACGTGCCGCTGTGGATCCCGCTGATCGGCAGCGTATTTGCCATCATCGTCGTCAAGCAGCTGTTCGGCGGTATCGGCCACAACTTCCTGAACCCGGCTCTGGCGGCCCGCGCGGTGCTGCTGACCAGCTGGCCTTCCCACATGACAAAGGCCTTCGTGCCCGTCCGGACGCTGCTGGATCCCTCGGCGGCTACCGGTGTGGATACCCTGTCTTCGGCTACGCCGCTGCTGGTGCCCGGTACGGTGGAAGTCCGTGACCTGCTGCTGGGCAATATTCCCGGCGCTATCGGCGAAACCTGCAAGATCGCCATCCTGATCGGCCTGATCTACCTGCTAGTGCGCAAGGTCATCAGCTGGCACATCCCGGTGTTCATGGTGGGCACGGTGGCCCTGTGCTCCTGGGCATTCGGCGCGGATCCCCTCAAGGCGGTCCTCTCCGGCGGCCTGCTGTTCGGCGCCTGCTTCATGGCGACGGACTATGTGACCAGCCCGATGCTGAAGCTGGGGCACGTGATCTACGCCGTCGGCTGCGGCCTGATGGTGGCGCTGATCCGTCAGTTCGGCAACTATCCGGAAGGCGTGACCTACGCGATCCTGCTGATGAACATCGTGACTCCGCTGCTCGACAGAACGCTCAAACGCAAAGTATACGGGGAGGTGAAGCAGCATGGCTGAGAATTCCAACAAGCCGACGATGCGCGGCATATTCATGAACGGCCTGCTCAATGAGAATCCGACCTTCCGTCTGGTGCTGGGCACCTGCCCGACCCTGGCGGTTACCACATCGGCCATCAACGGCATCGGCATGGGCCTCGCGGCCACCTTCGTGCTCGTGTGCTCCAACGTGGTGGTTTCTCTGGTGCGCAAGCTGATCCCGGACAAGGCGCGCATTCCGTCCTTCATCGTGATCATCGCGACCTTCGTAACCATCGTGCAGATGATGATGCAGGCCTTCCTGCCCTCCCTGTACGAATCCTTGGGCATCTTCATCCCGCTGATCGTGGTCAACTGCATCATCCTTGCCCGCGCGGAAGCATTCGCCAGCAAGAACGGCCCGCTGTATTCCGCGATGGACGGCCTGGGCATGGGCCTCGGCTTTACGCTCGCGATTACCCTGATCGGTATCGTCCGCGAACTGATCGGCAACGGCACCGTGTTCGGAATCAATATCCTGGGCGCGTCCTATGAGCCGATGCTCCTGTTCGTGCTCGCGCCGGGCGGCTTCATCACCTACGGCCTGCTGCTGGGCATCATCAACGCTCTGACTGCGCGCCGCGCCGCTAAGAAAGGAGGGGATCAGGCATGAGGATCACAGACTTCTCTTCCTTCTTCCTGTTCATGGTTTATTGCGTCTTTGTCAATAACTTTATCTTCTCCCGCTTCCTGGGCTGCTGTCCCTTCCTGGGCGTATCCAGCAAGGTGGAGACGGCCACCGGCATGGGCCTGGCCGTGACCTTCGTCATGGCGCTCGCCTCCTTCTTCACCTATTTCATCAATATGCTGCTGGTGGCGCTGAATCTGGCCTATCTGCAGACCATCGCGTTCATCCTGGTTATCGCGTCGCTGGTGCAGTTTGTGGAGATGTTCATGAAGAAATCCATGCCTGCGCTGTACTCGGCGCTGGGCGTGTACCTGCCGCTGATCACCACCAACTGCGCGGTGCTGGCGGTCACGGTGCTGAACGTACAGAACAGCTACAATCTGTTCGAATCGGTTTGCAACGGCGTATTCGGCGCCCTGGGCTTCATGCTGGCCATCGTGCTGATGGCGGGCGTGCGCGAGCGCCTGGAGACTTCGGATATTCCGAAGAGCTTCAAGGGCTTCCCGTCCAGCCTGGTGATCGCGGGACTCCTGTCCATCGCTTTCATGGGCTTCCAGGGAATCGTAAAGTAAGGAGGGAACAACATGAATTTTATGTCGATTCTGTATGCCCTTCTCGCTTTGGGCGCGCTGGGCGCGATCTTTGGCTTTGTGCTGGATATCGCTGACAAGAAGTTTGCCGTGGAAGTCGACGAGCGTGTGACTGCCGTGCGCGAAGCATGCGCCGGCGCCAACTGCGGCGCCTGCGGCTATCCCGGCTGCGACGGTTTCGCGGCTGCGGTCGTAGCGGGGGAAGCGCCGATCACCGGCTGCTCCGCCGGCGGCGCGAAGACGGCCAATGCCATTGCGGCCATCATGGGCGCGGATGCCGGCTCCTCCGAGCCGAAAGCGGCGCGCGTGCTCTGCCAGGGCGAGATCGGCACCGCCAAGGAGCGCTACCGCTACGACGGCTACAAGTCCTGCCAGATGGCGGCGCAGATGGTGGGCGGACCCAAGATGTGCCCCTACTCCTGCGTGGGTCTGGGCGACTGCATGGACGTCTGCAAATTTGACGCCATCCATATCGAGAACGGCATCGCCGTGATCGATCCGGACAAGTGCACCGCCTGCGGCATGTGCGAAAAGGCCTGCCCGCGCCACGTCATCCGCGTGATGGCGAAGGACGCGAACGTCATCGTGCGCTGCCAGAACTCCGACACGGGCCGTATTGCCCGCGAGGCCTGCATGAAGGCCTGCATCGGCTGCAAGCGCTGCGAAAAGACCTGCCAGTACGACGCCGTCCATGTCGAGAACGGCTTCGCCCGCATCGACCCGGACAAGTGCACGCGCTGCGGCGAGTGCGCCAAGAACTGCCCCTGCGGGTGCATTACCGTCGGATAATCAAATTAAATGTGACCGGGCTTCCTCTCTCGTTCGGCAGGGAGGAAGTCTTTTTTATCCGGAAATGAATGAAAATCGCGATTTGTCCCGTCTGTATTGCGGGAGGTTGATGAACATGAAACGAGTTATTATCATGATTTTGACTGTTAGC
>JAFZRB010000422.1 GCA_017620115.1 Clostridia bacterium
AAGCCCCTGGTTTGGTTACTTCAGCCCGAAGACATGCAGGTCGATCCGTTCATACGGGCTTTCAGCGCCCGCCTCACACAACAGGGCGACGCGCCCGTCGGGCAGCTGCGTCATGTCGCTGTATGCCGCGCAGCCAGGCTCGATCACGCGCTCAAGGCGCCAGGTTTGGCCCCGGTCGGCCGAGCGGCGAACGCACAGGTTTTCCCGCCGCGCCGAGGCGGCGTTGCTGAGCAATACCTCTTCGCCCATCGCCGTGCGCACGGTGAGCAGGCTGCCTTGGCAGACCGGATCGGTCAGGTCGCGCCGGAGCGCCGTGTCTGAGTAGCGCAGGCCGTCCGCCGAATAAGCCTGCGCGCGGCAGCGCGGGTTTTCCGCGCCTTCGCCGAACGGAATAAAGCGCATGTTGATCAGCACGCCGCCGTCGGAGAAGGATGCCAGCGCGCTTTCGTTGGTGCCCGGCGCCATGTCCGGGCCGAGACGCCACGAGGCGCCGTGGTCGTCCGAAAAGATGACGTGCGACACATAAGCGCCCGAGCGCCCCGCTTCGCGGTCCAGCACAGCGTGGTTGCAGCCGAACATTAACCGCCCGTCCGGCAGCGCGACGCCGTGGCATGGGCCGACGGCGTACCACGTCCAGTCGGGCTTCTTCACGTCGGCCGTGATGTCGCGCGGAGGCGACCATGTTTCTCCCTCGTCGTCCGAATACACGACGTGCACCGTGCGCGGGCCGTCGCCGCGCAGGATCATGGGTTCCGGCCTGTCGGCTTCGTTTCTGTTATATAGCAGGAACACGCGGCCCGTGGCCGGATCCTGCACCGGGCAGGGATTGCCGACCGTGTCGTTCCCGCCGCTCACGACCGTCCGCACCGGCCCGAACGAGACGCCGTCGCCCGCGCGCATCACGATGTCGATGCGCCCGGAATCGCCCAGCGAATCGCGCCGCGCCTCGCAGAACGCCAGCACACGGCCTGACGCCAGCGCGAGTATCGACGGAATGCGGAAGCCGAAAACGCCTTCGTCGCCCTGGGCGAACAGGGCCTTTTTGAATTCTTCCATTTTACACACGCTCCCAGATATAGCGGGCCGTCTCCAGACCGTAGGTGGTGCCCGCGACGCAGTCCTCCATGCCCTCGAATTCCAGCGAGATCTCCTTCTCGTAGCCGGCGCGCTTGATGATGGAGATGATCTTCCACATGTCCATGTCGCCCTGGCCGACGATCGCGCCGCGCAGGATGGTGTTGCCCGCGGCCGTGCCGACATAGCCGAAGCTGGGCAGCATGGCGGCCCATTCCTCGGGCGTGGCGGGGCGCTTGCGCGGCTTCACGTTCGGGATCTCTGGGAAGTTGACATACATGCCGTTCTGCGGATACATTTTTTCCACGGGCCGGATGTAGAAATCCTTCAGGTGGATCATGTCGGCGTATTTGATGGCTTTGGATACGGACACGACCGGATCCTCGTCCACGCACAGGTAGTTGCCCACGTCCACGGTCAGGCCCACGTTTGGCCTGCCTGCGGCGCGTAGTATGCGGATCACGCGCTCGGCCCCGTTCACATAGAGGCCGTGGTTCTCAAGCGTGGTGCTCAGGCCGAGGGAGGCGGCGAAATCGGCCAGTTCCTTCACGGCGCGCACGAAGGTGGGGAAGTCTTCCTCGAACTGCTCGGGCGTGTTGATGCGCAGCGGATGCGCGCCGGAGCACACGTCGTTGCGGAACTTCCTCACGCCCATGGCCTTGGCCATGGTCATGATGGTCTCGATGCGGGCGATTTCCTGATGGTATTTGTCCTCGCGGGTGCCGTGATACTGAACGGTCACATTGCGCTCGCGGGAGGACGAGCCCTGCTCCTCGTCGTCGCCTGGCCGGATGACGCAGGCGTTCAGCGAGAACGCGGACAGCGGCAGGCCGATCCTGTCGGCGTATTCGCCGATCCGTTTGGCGAAGTCCATATCGGCCGAACCGTCCTCCCTGAAGAGCGGAAGGCCGAAGGGAACGATTTCCATATGGGCGCACTCGTGCGCCTTCGCCCAGTCCATGATGTCGAACAGCGTCCATTCTCCGGTATACAGCTTGCGGGCGAGGCAGTAGCTGCTGATGCCCAGATTCATCGCCATAACTGCAATCTCCTTTGTTTCATTCTTTCATATAAACAGTTTACATCAAAACCACGCGCGGCGCAAGAGCGCGGATGACGGTTTTTCTTTATTATTCCACATATTTGGCGGCGCGATATATGGAACAAAGGCGGCGGATATGGTATAATGCCAATGGAAAGCCCCTCCGGGCACGCCCCGGAGGGAGCGAAAACGAACGATACGGAGGCCGGATATGAAAAAGACAGTTCTTCGCAAATACGCTCAGCTGATCGCCCGGTGCGGCGCGAACGTCCAGAAGGGACAGGAGGTTTTCATCGCCGCGGGCCTGGATCAGCCGGAATTCGTTCGGATGCTCGCGGAAGCGTGCTACAGGCTGGGCGCGTCGCGCGTGGTGGTGGACTGGGAAGACCAGCCGCTTGAAAAGCTGCGCGTCAAATACTGCTCGCTGGAGACGATGGGCTCCCTGACAGGCTATCAGAAGGCGCGCTGGGAGCACTATGTCGAAAAGCTCCCCTGCCGCATCTATCTGGATTCCGAGGATCCCGACGGTCTGCAGGGCGTCGACCAGGGCAAAATGATGAAGGCGCGCCAGATGATCTATCCGCTCATCAAAGGCTACCGCGACCAGATGGAGAACAAATATCAGTGGTGCATCGCGGCGGTGCCGGGCGAGGCGTGGGCGAAGAAGCTGTTCCCGGCGCTGTCGAAGCGTCAGGCCGTCGAAAAACTGTGGGAAGCCATACTGGCCGCCAGCCGCGTGACGGACGATCCTCTGGCGGCCTGGGAGGCGCACAATGCCGACCTCACCGCGCGCTGCGCATACCTCAACAGCCTTGGCATCGACAGCCTGCGCTACACCGCTTCCAACGGCACCGACTTCACCGTGGGCATGATCCCCGAGGCCGTGTTCAAGGGCGGCGGCGACACCAGCCTGCAGGGCATATTCTTCAACCCGAACATCCCCACCGAGGAGTGCTTCATCTCGCCCATGCGCGGCCGGGCGGAAGGCGTCGTGCACGCGTCTATGCCCCTGAGCCACGACGGGCAGATCATCGACCGGTTCTGGATCCGATTCCACGAAGGCAAGGCCGTGGAGTGGCATGCCGAGACCAACAACGAACTGCTCACCCACATCATCGAGGCGGACGAAGGCGCGGCTTACCTGGGCGAATGCGCGCTTGTGCCTTTCGATTCGCCCATTCAGAACAGCGGCCTGCTCTTCTGCAACACGCTGTTCGATGAGAACGCCGCCTGCCATCTGGCGCTGGGCATGGGCTTCGCGGATACCATCCGCGGCTTTGAGAATCGGACGCTGGAGGAATGCCGGGCTCTTGGCGTGAACGATTCCATGATCCACGTCGATTTCATGATCGGCACCGCCGATCTGAACATTGACGCCCTTACGCGCGATGGACGCGCTGTTCCGGTATTCCGGAGCGGAAACTGGGCGTTCTGAGCGAACACGCGCGCAGGAAAGCCGCAGCGGGTCTCTGCCGCTGCGGCATTGGCTTTATGCGGCGCTCTTCATCGCGCCGTTTCCTTCTTTTTCTTCGCGATCAGCGCCTGGTAGCGCGCCTCGATCGTCGCGGCCACATCGCTCCAGGGCACGGGTATGGTCGCCCGCGCGCGCTCGCCCGCCGCCTTGCAGGCCGGAAGGGCGTTTACGATACCGTCCGCGATGGATTCCTCGCTGCACTGGCAGATGAAGCCGTTGTCGCCGTGCGTGATGCCCTCGGCGGCGCAGCTGTCCGTGATCACCAGCGAGGGGGTGCCCATCATGGCGGCTTCGCGCACCACCAGCGGCGCGTTGTCGTACACAGAGGGGAACACGAATAGGTCGGCCCGGCGATAGAGCGCCATGAGCCTGCCGCGGTCGCTCACGCGGCCCGCGAACACGACGTCGTCGCCGATGCCCAGTTCCTTCGCCAGCGCCTCGAGGCGATGGCGGTCGGGCCCGTCGCCCACCAGCGCGAACTGAAACGGCACGCCGCGCCGCTTCAGGAGGCCGCAGGCGCGCAGCGCGAGGTGAGGATTCTTCTTGTAATCCTGCTGGCCCACGAACAGCAGCAGCGGCGCGTCGCCGCGCAGTTCCATGCCGTCGGGCAGGGTATCGGGAATGGCGCTGCCGTCCACGATGTCGGAGCCGTTGGGGATAACCGAGATCTCGCGTTCGTAGCCGTAATCGCGCAGCACGCGGGCGGTGCTCTCGTTCACCGTCCAGACTTCGTCGCAGCTGCGGTAGAAAGCCAGGATATACCGCACCGCCAGCCGGGCCAGCAGCTTTGAATGCGTGCCCTTGAGCACGTCGTCGTAGTACTTGCTGTGGAAGGTTGCGACGAGCGGGATATGCCGTCTGCGGGCGATCCGGCGCGCGGCCAGCCCCGCCAGGAACGGCGCGTGGACATGGACCAGGTCGAAAGGCGTGGCGTACAGCGCCCGTCTGAACCGCCCTTCCAGCGTGGGAAAGCCGAACCGATAGGCGAGCCCCGGGATCGGCAGACTGCGGTAGAGCATGGTTTCACAGCCGGGGTCGCCTTTGAATATCCTGCTCTTCGGGGCGATGTAGATCGTGCGGTGCCCCCTGGCGGACAGGTATTTGCAGTAGGCCAGCATGACCTGACCCACCCCGTCCAGATAAGGAGGATATATTTCGCCAAACTGGCCTGTGAGCATGGTTTCATCTCCAACGAAGGGTATTTGTCATTCAGTTCATTATAACATGTCCGCCGGCGGATTGCCATGAACAAATGCTTAAATATGAAAGAAAAATCGAGCGAATTCGGGCGGCGTTGACTTTTTCCGGCCTGTCTGGTATACTGCAAAAACAGAAGATGCGCGGCGCGGGAAGGAGGCGGGCGGTATGGACAGACAGGCGGCGCTTTCGATTTATGTGAAGGCCGTTTCACAGGAACGGGAAAGCTATCTGTATCAGCGTGCCCTCGAGAAGGTCCGCGCGCTCACCGGCGGCATGAAGCCCGCTGAACGCGAGGAATACCTGCGCGGCCAGACCTTTTCGAATATGCTCTATCACATGAAGCGGCGCGACAAGGCGTATCAGGCGCTGCAGCGCGGCGAGCTGGTTCTGGATTATCATCAGCTTGAGTTTGAACAGCTCGCGCCGCTCATCATGAGCGAGCTGCAGCATGGCAGCGAGATCAGTCTCGCGTTCCTGCGCTCGGTGCAGCGCAGCCGGGTGACGCTGGCCCGCGCGCACGCGGCGCTGAGGCAGCTGGAGCTGCAGGCTCCGCGCAAGGCGCTGGACGGACAGACGAAGCGCCTTGCGGGCGAGGCGGAAAGCCTGGTGGAGCGCTATCTCAAAAAGGGCGACCTGTCGCGGTTTGTGAAGAAGAATCAGGCCGCCGAGAAGGTCGTGGCCCACGTGATGGGGGCGGCTTTTGCCAGAGGCGTGCCGGACGATGTCGTCGAAGCGGCGTATCTGCCCAAATCGCTGGCCGGGGCGCTTCAGCGCGCGGTGGATGAGGCGTGCCCAGAGCTGGCCGCGTGCGGCAACGTATGCATGAAATCGGGGGAAAAGGTGTCCTCCGTCGTGCGCGCGGAGATTCGCCGGGCAAAGAACAACGTGTGCGCGCTCGTGCGCCGGCGTTTCCCGGCG
>JAFZRB010000423.1 GCA_017620115.1 Clostridia bacterium
CCAGGGGCAGTCGACCGCGTCGTGCGTCTGATAGTCGGGCAGGTCGGTCGGATTGAAGAGGCTGCAGACGGGCTGGCCGACGACTTCGTCCACCGTGGCAAAGATCGACGCGATGCCAACCGTCCTGCCGCCGTAATAGGCGATGGTCTGTACGGCGGCTTTGGCCGTGTAGCCCGTGGAAACGGACGCCATCAGGATCAGCACGCTTTTGCCTTCAATCATGGGCGCCGTGTTTTCGCGGAAGATGAGCTGACTGCCGACGGAGTGTTCTGGCGTCAGCACGAAGATATTGTGATCCTGGTTGATATTCATGTAGCCGGGCTTGGTCATCTCGCTGGCCATGCAGGCGGCGATGACCTCCGTGCCATCCAGGCAGAGTATGGTGTCGATCAGCGTGGTCGCCTTGTATTCGCGCGCCAGTTCCTGCGCGACCTTTCGCGCTTCGGAAAGGCAGAATTTCTGTTCCGTCACATCGATATAGTAGTTGATGTGGCTGTGCCCGGTGGCAAAGTGCCCCCGGCTGACCTTCAGAAAGATGTCTTCCTTCGACGTCTGGTGCCTGATCATCTCCATGGACATACATGACCCTCCTTTTTATGGTTCCGTGCGGACAATACAATACCCTATCATAATTATACTATACCGCCGGGCTGATTTCAATACGGAAAACGCCCGGTGTCATGATAGCTTATATTCAGCGGGACGGAGTCCATTCCACGAACCAGTATGGGTCGTCCAGCATCTTGTCGTGTCCTCTTTTCCATACGGCCCGCGCGTCGAGCAGCCAGCAGTCGGCGTCCAGCACGCGGCCGCGGCGCGCCTCGCCGTCCTCCAGCAGGTTCAGGATACGGGCGTAGCGCTGCGCGTACACGCCGTCCGGGCGATAGAAGCAATGCCGGTAGGACGGCCGCTCGATCACGCGCCCGTCCGTACCGGTGATGCGATACGTCACGGCATGATCGAAGTCGATAAAGCGCATGGGCGTAACCGTCTCCTCGACGCCGTGCATGGACGTGTTATGATCCGGGTGGCTGCCCAGGATCAGGATCTTTCCGCCTGCCTCCGGCAGCTTCCGGAAGGGCGAGTGCCCGCCGACCGGCGTGGCGTCACGCTCGTGTCCGGCGACGATCGCGTCGCGGAAGCGCCCCCAGGCGCAGCATGAATGCGTCGCGTGGAGGCTGCGTTTCACATCCGGCACGCACGTGCGGAAAAACTCGGTCAGGTATCCCACGCAGGACGGCGTCGTCCGCGCGTCGAAATCGGGAGACTCATAGGTGACATCCCGATACGACAGGGTGGGAACGATCATCGTGCCCGCCGCGCCGAGGAGATCCAGCAGAACGTCGTAAAACCCCGCCGCGCCGCCTTCGACCCCGCCGAGCGATTTGAAGGAGGAATGCATCAGCAGCGCGTCGCCCGGCCTGACCCCCAGGGCCAGCAGATCGTCGCGAAGCTGCTTTTTTGTGTGTTCCATACGTTCCGCTCCCCGCTGTCATACGCGCCGCGCTTCCCGGCGGCGTTTTATCGCTTCCCGTCCGGCCGTGCAAAATGGGGGAAAATCCCTTACACTGCGCTCCAGGACAGCATATTGTCCGAAAACTCCGCCCGCAGCCTGCCGGCGTCTTTCAGCCATGCCAGGTAGGAGCGGATCGTGCTGCCGACCAGCGCGTGCTGTTCAAAGGTCATCCTCAGGCCGTACCGATTGAACAGCGCCCTGAGGATCGCTTCAAAGCCCGATGGCGCGGCGCAGATATCGAGAATGCGCTCCGCGATTTCATACGCTTTATCGGGGAACTTGCGGCGCAGCTCGCCGGGCGGCGCACGCGCCGGCCGCTTCGCCGATGGTCGCCGCGTCGCCGGTAACGCGGTAGCTGGAGTGAGCGTAAAAATCTCCGCTGATGAGGCGGCCCGCCAGCAGCAGGTTGTCGATATCCGCCGATTCCAGTGCGCGCAGGGGGATGTCGAAGGGCTTCGATTTGAGCCCCTTCAGCTCCGTCTCGGCGCTGCGCCCCGCCTCCAGCGGGTGAACGTCCAGTGGATACTGAACGCGGCACACGGCGTCCTCGTGCGCGCGGCCGGCCAGCGCGTCCTCTGCCGTCACGGTGTATTTGCCCAGAATGCGCCGCCCTTCGCGAATGCCGATGCACGGCGCGGTCGCGACGATGCGCATATCCCGCCAGACGCCGCCCAGCGCCCGCAGGGCCTGCTCCTGGCGGTACAGCTCGCGCCTCGCTTCGATGGTCTTTTCGGTGAGCGAGGCGGGATCGAGCGGATCGATGCCATAGCTGTGCGTGGTCATCATGAGCCATACGTCGCCCCTGACGTGCATAAGGCAGGGCAGTTTATAACTGGGCGTGAAGCCCGCGCGCGCCATTTCCGCCAGCAGCAGGGTTTTGGCGTTCTGCCCGTTTTCATAGGTCAGCGCGCTGTTGAAGCGGCGCATGTCTTCGGCGCGTATACCTGTCACGATGGCGATGAGCGACGCGGGCTGCGTGACGCCAGCGTCGTTTCCAATGGAAAACCGGCAGCCCGCCAGCGCGGACAGGTCGCCGTCGCCCGTCGCGTCGATGAACACGTCTCCCGCCGCGGCCTGCCGCCCGGCCTTGCTCTCCATCAGCGCGTGCGTCAGCCGCCGCCCGTCCCTCACGGCTCCGGCCACCTGCGTATGGTACAGGATGTTAACCCCCGCGTCCAGAAGCATGTCGTCCAACTCGCGCTTGAGCGTTTCCGGAAAGGTGAGGAAGTTGCCTGCCCGGCCGAAATCACCTTCGCCCTTGTCCCGAATGCGCTCCATGAGCTCGCGCAGCAGGCCGCCCTTGTTGGTCACGTCGAGCATCCAGCTGAACAAACCGCTCGTCCAGATACCGCCCGCGCAGTTCGCCCGCTCGATGAGCAGCGTTCTGGCGCCGGCGCGTCCCGCGGCAATCGCCGCCATGGCGCCGGCCGGGCCGCCGCCCGCGATACCTACCTGCGCGCAGTACGCGACGGGGATCTGCCGCCCGTTTTCCCGAATGTATTCCAAGCTGTTCCTCCCCGCCGGTTTGCGGCGCTGTGTTCCGATGGCCGGTCAGGCCAGATCCTTTATGAGCGCGTCGATGGTCTCTTCAGAACGGCTGAATTCATGCGTGCCGTCGAAAAACTCGATGGACAGCCTGTCGCGGC
>JAFZRB010000424.1 GCA_017620115.1 Clostridia bacterium
GCCAGCTCCTGCGCAGCCCGGCGAGCCAGGCAAGCCGCCCGAGCGCCTCGCTTTCGGAAACCGATTCCTCGCGGGAGGCCAGCAGCGAACCGAAACACAACCGGTCGATGGAGATCACCGCGGCGTCCGCGCCAGGCAGTTCGCGCTCCAGAAAGGTGCGGGTCGATTCAAACGACGCCGGACGGGTAAAATCATCCATTTCGGAGGCGTCCGGAACGGCGCACACGTCGCCGCACCAGCGCGCCAGCTGCTGCGGAAACAGGAGGTTGCAGGGCCGCGAATCGAGCGGCAGGCACACGACGCGCATCACCTGACCTCCGCGATGGCGGCCTTGAACGCGCGGATTGCGCGTTGGATGCCGTCCGGGTCGTGGCCTGTGACCACAGCGCCGATCATGAGCCCCCTGACGCCCGTCTTCACCAGCGCGGGCACATCCTCCGGCGTGACGAGCCGCTGCGTCGGTACGACGACGGGCAGGCCGCTCCGGCGGACGATGGCGCTGTATCTGAGCAGGTCGCGCATGGACAGGCGAGTGCCGTATTCCCCGCCGGGAACGATGGAAGCCTCCAGGATCTGCGCGCCGCAGGGGCCCATTTCGGCGATCTCGTCCAGGGAATAGGCGCTGTCGCACGCGGCCATGACGGGTACGCCGCCCGTGAGAAGCGCGGGCGGGACGTTCTGGGCATAGAGCGAGTAGAAGGAGAACGGCAGCGCGGCGGCTGCGGCCATGTCGCGCTGCGCGGCTTCGAGCGTGCCGCCGAGCACGATGCCCATCGGGCCTTTCCGATGCTCCAGCATGGCGCTCAGCGCGGGCAGCTCCTCCGCGAGCGGGCCAAAATGCGTGCCGCTGGCGCGATGGTCCACGTTGATATGCACCTTCACCACGTCCGCACCGGCCTCGAACGCGGCCTCGCACAGCGCGGGATCGTTTTTCGGCAGGCTCATGATGAGGGTGAGCCTGTTTTCATTCAGCAGGCGCAGGTAATCGTTCATGAGAATCCTCCTCTTGCGTTTGCGGTATCAGTATATCATCTGCGGATTGAGCTGTCAAATAAACGCGCTGAAAACTGGACAGCCGGGCTTCTTTGTGCTATCATATTCGCGTACAGGATGTGATGGCGAAAAGAGCGCTCCGGCGCTTGCCGGGAGGAATCCGGAACACACTGGTCAAGGAAATGCTTTATGCTGACAAAGGAGTTGAGTAAGCAATGAAAATCGGATTCGGTCAGGCGGATATCACCCCCAGGGGCGGGAAAGCTTCCCTGCTTGGACAGTTCGAGAAGCGCGTAACGGATAAGGTCAACGACCCGCTGTACGCGGTGGCCATGGTCATCCTTTCCGATAATGCGCGCACCATCTGGGTCTCCGCGGATACCTGCGAAATCTTCGAGGGCACTTCTCTGCTCGCGTTTGAGACGGTTAAAAAAGTCGTTCCCGACCTGAAAGAGGACGAGTTTGTCATTTCCGCGACGCACATCCACACAGGGCCGACCCTCTGGCCCGATACCTACCTCTCTCTCACCGGCGACCGTTCCGAAGCGGAAGGCTCCATGCCCGCGGCCGAGTGCAACCGGCAGTTCGCAGAGGGCGTCGCCGCGGCAGTGCGCGAGGCCATGGAGAACCTGACCGAAGCGCGCGCCGATCTTGCCGTCGCGCGCGTTCAGACGGGCGTCTGCCGCCGCGTCGTGTATAAAGACGGCACCGCGCAGATGTACGGGGACGCCTATCGCCCGGATTTCCTGAAGATGGAAGGCCGCGACGGCGGGCCGATGCAGCTGCTTTACGTCTATGACGAAAATGACAGGCTGACCGGCATCGTCGCCAATGTCCCCTGCACCGCGCAGTGCGATGAGAGCGCGATGTACATCACCGCCGACTACTGGGGCGTCACCCGTGAGCGCATCGCGGAAGCCTTTGGAAAGGACGTCAAGGTGCTTCCCCTGTGCCGCTCCGCGGGCGACCTCTCGCCTCACCATATCGTCGACCGCATCCCCATGGAGCGCGACAGCGGCTGCTACCGCGGACGCAACGGCTCTCTTTACATGGGCAACCTGGTCGCCGACGCGATCATCAGTCACAAGGACAGGAAACTGATCTCTTATCAGGGCAATGTGCGCCACGCGCAGGGCATGCGGAAGATCGATTTCCCCGTCTGGCAGGTGACTGAGGATGAATACCGTTGGGCCGTGGATTACCTGGCTAATAAGGACAATTATACCGAAACCGGCTGGCCCAGGAGCCTGTTTGACAACGGCAACGCGCATACCCGCAAACAGCGCTATGAGAGCGGGGACAAGATTTACCCCTCCAAGGTGTTCGCCACCGTGCTGGGCGATATCGTGTTCATCTCCAATCCATTCGAGCTGTACATTGAGTATGCCGACCGTATCCGCATGGCGCTCAGAGACAGCGTCGTCTTCGACGTCGAGCTGTCATACGACTGCCTGGGTTATCTGGCGACGCCGAACGCGGTGGCCGGCGGCCATTACTCGGCCAATATCTTCAACGGCGTCTGCGCGCCGGATGGCGGGGAAGTGCTCGTGAAGGAGAGCATCGATCTGGCGAAGGGATTGATCCGTGACTGATTTCGCCGGCCTCTGACTGCCCGAAAGGGCGCTCGCCAGTATTCCGGAAGGCTCCGGGAAGCGCATAAGTCAGAGAAAACTCGTCAGAAAAGAGGAATGTATATGGCACAGATCAGAATTGGCTGGGCCGAGACCAGCATAACGCCTCACCGTCCGGTGTACAACGGCGGACAGATCTATCCCAGAATCTCCAAATATGTGCACGACCCGCTGATGGCTGAGGCGCTTGCGCTGGATAACGGAGAAAGCTAGGCGATTCTCCTTTCGATGGATTTGATGTGCGCCCCCGATGAGGACATCATGCGGCGGGTGCGCAAAAATCTGGCCGCGCTGGACGGTTTTTCCCCGGAGTACCTCAGCGTTTCGGTGACGCATACGCATACGTCCCTGCATCCCTGTCCTCTGCTGTTCGCCGATGAAGCGCTGAAGATACTGGGTGAGGAGCGCGTCTGGCTGCCCGAAAAGCCCGATGATCTTCTGGAAGGCGCGGAATTGAAAGACTTCCTGGCCGAACGCATGACGCAGGTCGCGACGGAGGCATGGAACAGCCGCAAGCCGGGCGGGCTCAGCGCCGCGTCCGATTACGCCGCCGTTTCCTTCAATCGCCGCCCCGTTTTCAGAAAAGGAGGCGATACCGAAACCGTCATGTACGGCGTCTGCGCGCGCGACGATTTCCTTCGGTTTGAGGCCGGCTCCGACCACAGCGCGGATATGCTGTACACCTGGGATGAGAGCGGCGCGCTGACCGGCGTCGCCGTCTGTATTCCGTGTCCCTCGCAGGTGTTTGAACTCCACTCGCTGCTTTCCGCGGATTACTGGCATTACACCCGCAAAGCGCTGCGCGAGGCGTTCGGAAACATTCACATCCTGCCCCTGTGCGGCGCGGCGGGCGATCAGACGCCCATCGACCTGACGCGCTTCAGCAAGACAAACCGGCGGGAGCTGGAGATCTGGGGCGCGCAGGCCGGCGAGGTCTACTGCAATTACGACATGGCGGACATATGCCGGGATATCGCGGACCGCATAACGGATGCGGTTCGCCGGGGCTTCCGCAAAGCGAAAGACCGCGTTGAAACGCAGCCCGCCTTCCTGCACGAAGCCTGCTCGCTGCGCCTTCCCATCCGCAAGGTTTCCGAAGCGGACTACCGCGAGGCGATGGCCTGTATCGAGGCGGCGAAATCGCGTTTTTCCGCAGAGAATCCCATTCGCGGGGACGACCTCGTCGCCATATTCGAGCCCATGGGCGTAATCTGGCGCTATATACAGCAGAATCGAAGCGAAACGGTCGACGCGTCCCTGCACTATATGCGTATTGGAGACAGCGCGTGGATGACATGTCCTTTTGAGCTGTTTATCGAATACTCCCTGCGCATCAAGGCGCGCGCCGCTTCCCTGCACACCGTCGTCGTGCAGATGACGGATCAGTATCTCGATTATCTGCCGACGACCCTCGCCATACAGGGCGGCTCCTATTCCAGCGCTCCGGCGTCGACGACCTGCGGCCCCGAAAGCGGAGATATGCTTGTGGCTGACGCCATCGAAAAGATAAACGCGCTCTGGCGCGTCACCTGACGAGCGCCTGCACATAACCGATCGGCCCGCCGCATTCAGCGGCGGGCCGATTCGTTGCGAGGTTGGGATCGCCGGAGACAGCGCTTTCATTTCGTCAGAGGTTCCGGCTTTTACGCCGTTCCCGCCGCGCAGGCCGCGGGCGCTGATCCACAGGTTGCTCCATGACCTGTCATTATGACGCTCTTTCGGGCGGATCGGACGTATGCATGTATTCTGGCTCAGACGCCTGCGCGCAATCACCGCCACATGCCGCTTCTCATGAACTCAAACCACGCCGCGGTTTCGGGGTTATCGGACTGGAAGGACAGCAGCCTGTCCACGTAGCCCTGTTCCCGCGCGATCTCCCGGCTGATCGGGTAGACCAGCTCGAATACGAGGCACAGATGCCCCACCACATAATCGACAGCCGTCTTCTTGAGGCTCCGCAAAACCGCGGTCCTGTTGAGAAAACACCGCCTGACCTCTTCGCTGACGCCGGAGGTTTTCAGATCCTCCGTGGTCACGTTATAGATGTCCTCCAGGGGCGTTTCGCAGTTGACCCGGAAGATGTCTATCTTGTCCGCGTCCCGGAGAATGCTGCAATAGGTGATTTCGTCGTCGCTCAGCCCATCCGGCAGCCTGTAGGCGCTGTGATTCCGGATGGCAATTTCCAGAACGCCGCGGCGTTCCGGCTCCAGATCCGGTATGAATCTTTCGAGCAGGCCTTCATGAAACAGCAGATCGGCGCCGAGCATGGCGTGATCCACCGACTGGGCGTCTGAAAAAGTATTGTACCGCCTGATCTGCTCAAATCGGCCTATGTCGTGAAGCATTCCGATGAGCCATGTCAGATCCGTATCCGCCGCGCCGGCGGAGCGGCCGATCCTCTCGCATAAGGCGGCGACCCGATATGAGTGCCCGATCTTCAGCGCAATCTTGGGGTCTTCCGGATTGTAAGCCGACACATATTGCTTGAAGGCCGCTTCGACCTCCCGCCTGGGAACAGGCTTTTTGCCATTCACGCGCCTCACCCTCCATCAGTCCTGACGTGTTCTCCGCAAAACACCGGCGGCGGGAACCGATTGACCGGGTTCCCGTCAGGCGGATGCCGATGCGGCGCGAAGTTCATCCGCGCCAGCCGTTCTCCTTTAAGTACGCCACGCAGGGCGCCACCCAGTCCGTCTGTATCATGTTGTAGCCCAAACGGGCGAGGTAGCCCCAGCCGTCGTCCGCCCGATCCATGGTATACAGATCGTCCGTGTGCCCGGCGGAGTGAACGGTTTTGTAGTTGAAGACGATGGCGTTCGCCCAGGTCAGCAAACCCATGCGGTGCATCTTTTCATGATAGGCCGGCGTCGCGAACTCGCTCTGCTCCGTCCTGAACAGCGCCTCCGCGCCCAGGTAGTTCATTTTGCGCTTTACGAGGCGTTCCGAGGCGTGATCCTCATCCCTAGCGAAGGTCATGTAGGCAAAGTCCGGGGCAAGCTGCTCCACCATATCGAAGAAACGCTCCTCCTGATTGGACTTGACCAGCACCTGATCCGCCATGCCGTGTCTGCGGATGGCCCTGATGATGTCTTCGGGATACATGAAGAACTTGTCCACATTGATCATGCAGCGGCCTTTGAGCTCCTCCAGCGCGTCGTCGAACAGCGGCACGGGGTACTGCGTCACCGCGTCGTCGGTGTTGACCAGCCGCAGCGCCTGCACTTCTTCGTCGTTCATGTCGGCGATCAGCTTTTCGGAGTGCAGATAATGCGGCTCCGTGCCGGGATGGAACACATACAGAGTCCCGCTCAGGCTGCGGGATACGTCCAGCTCGACGATGTCTGCCCCGGCTTTCAGGGCCGCGTTGAACGCCATGATCGTGTTGCAGGGTATGTTGCCCATCCAGGTGCCGCGGTGGGCGGCCACAAGGACCTTGTCTTTGCACATTTCTCTCAAATCAAACATCGCTTTGCCCTCGCATTCTTCTCTCGGCGGTTTACCCGCTCTTTCTTACCCCTTCAGCGATCCCATCATGATGCCCTTTTCAAAGAAGCGCTGCACGAACGGATAGATGACCAGCAGGGGCACGGATGATACCACGATCACCGCGTATTTCAGGGCTTCGTAAATCAGCTTGGTGTTGATGTCGTCCACGCCCGCCTGCTCCGCCATGTCGCCCATCTGCGACATGATCAGTATGTTGCGCAGATAAACCTGGAGCGGCCACTTGTCGCTGGCCTTCTGCAGATACATCATGGCCTCGAAATAGGAATTCCAGTGGGAAACGGTGTAGTAGAGCATGACCACCATCAGGATGGATTTGCTCAGCGGCAACACGATTCTGAACATGGTTCCCAGGGCTGTGCTGCCGTCGATGGAGGCTGCCTCCCGCAGCTCGCCTGGCACGGAATTGATGAAGTAGTTCCTCACGATCAGCATGTTGGTGGCGTTGATGGCGCCGGGCAGCATCACCGCCCAGCGCGTATTCAGGAGCCCCAGCTCCTTGACGTTCAGATAGGCCGGGATCATGCCGCCGGAGAAGAACATGGTGAACGTGATCAGGATGGTGATGAAGCTCTTGCCCTTGATGTCCGGCATGGACAGGGGATACGCGGCCATCACGGTCAGCAGCATGTTGATGACCGTGCCGCACACCGCGTAAAAGACGGTGTTGCCATAGCCTGAAATGATGTTTTTGCTGGCGAACACATTTTTATAGGCCTGGAAGGAGAGATCCACAGGCCAGAGCCATACGCTGCCGTTCATGATGTTGATGGGTTTCGATATGGACGCGCTGAGCGCATAAATCAGCGGATACAGCGTGACGATGGCGATCAGTATGGTCAGCACATAGATGCAGGCCTGGAAGATCCTGTCTCCTCGGTTCGCCTTCATGTGATACGCCGGCACGACGGGCGCTTGAGTCAGTCTCTGCATGGTCGTCCTCCTCTCAGAACAGGCTGGTCTCGGACGCCCTTTTGGAAATGGCGTTCACGGTAATCAGCATGGCGAAACTGATGACGGAATTGAACAGGCCGATGGCCGTCGCGTAATCGTATTGCAGCTCTTCAAGACCCTGTTTATATGAATATGTGGAGATGACCTCGGAAACGGACATATTGAGGTCATTCTGCATAGCGTATGCTTTCTCATAACCGACGTTGAGCACTTTGCCCGATTCCAGGATCAGCATGATGACGATCGTCGGCAGGATAGAAGGGAGCGTCACGTGCAGCAGCTGCTGCAGGCGGGACGCGCCGTCAACCGTGGCGGCCTCGTAGAGGGAGGGATCAATGGCCGCGAGCGCGGAGATGAAGATGATCGCGTTCCAGCCGCCGTCCTTCCACAGGGCGGAATAGATATACATGAAGCGGAAATACCGGCTGCTGCCCATGAAATACAGCGGCTCTTCGACGAGCCCCAGGCGCAAAAGCAGCTTGTTGACGATGCCTGTCGAAGGGGAACACATGGCCGTCATCATGCCCACCACGACGATGGTGGACACGAAGTGCGGCGCGTAGGTGATGGTCTGCATGGTCTTCTTGAAGCGCTGGGAGCGCAGCTCATTGAAGATCAGGGCCAGGCAGATCGAGAAGGGAAAGCAGAAAATCAGCGATAAAAAGCCGATGATGAGCGTGTTCCGGATGACCACGCCGCTCCAGTAGCTGGAGAAAAAACGCTGGAAATGCTTGAAGCCGATCCACTCGCTGCCCCACATGCCCCTGCGGAGCTTGTAGTCGCGGAACGCGATCTGAACCCCCAGCATGGGCTTGTACTTGAAGATGACGTAATAGGCGATGACGGGGATCAGCAGCAAGTACAGCTGCCAGTACTTGGTGAACGACTTATACCAGGCGGTTCGCCAGGACTTTTTGCGCAGATCCTGCATAACCATTCCTCCAAATAATCAAGATGCGGCGGAAATACGGAGCGCCTGGCGGACGCTTCCGCATCCGCCAGGCGAATCGTTCATCCGAAGTCAGAAATCAATAGTTGCCGTCCGGGTACACGCGGCCAAGCACCTGCTTGTAGGTGGCCAGGAGCTTCTCGGCGCCCATGGCGTCGATCTGGGAAACGAACTCGCTCCACCAGGCGTCGGTGATTTCGATCTCGCCGGCGACGGCCTGCGCGAAGGCGTTGGTGATGTAGCTCTTGATGTCTTTCTCGACGGTCATGATCACTTCGTTCTCGTCCAGCGTCCAGTTGAAGAAGGGCCAGATGACGTCGGAAGCGTACTGGAGCATCGCATAGGCGGTGGCCCTGGGGATCGGATCGAACTCGGCGCCGCAGAGGTTGTCATAGAAAGCGGCCGGGACGCGTCCGCCGGGCCACATGCCGAACTGGGCCTTGAAGGCATCCTGGGTCATGGTGTCTTCCCAGGTGGCCAGCGCCGCGTCGGTGAAGTACACGGAGCCGTCTTCCTTGACCTCCCAGTCCTGATTCGGCACGCCCAGAAGGAAGTACTGAGAGCCTTCCTCGGAGTAGAAGTAGTCCACCCAGCGCAGGGCCAGCTCGACGTTCTCACAGCGGTCGGTGATGCAGAAGTTATTCACGGAATGCAGATTGGAGCGGATATCGCTCATGATCTGATCGCCGTACGGGCCCTCCAGGAGGAACTGCACGCCGTCGTAGTCGTCCATGAACTGGGGCGTGATGGCGAACGTGGCGGTGGAAATATACACGCCCAGTTCTTCCTTGCCGCTCTGGGCGGATACGTTGTTGGCGCCGTTGGTGAACAGCTCCTGATAGATCAGGCCGTCGGCATAGAGGTCATGCAGGTATTCCATGCACTCGCGGAAGCGCGGGGACTGCGCCCAGATGCGGGGCTCGTGGGTCTCGGGATCCACGTCCACCACGTCGTAGTGCGTGCCGCGGTTGCGCAGGCCGTAGATGCCCAGGAAGTAGTTGCGCAGCTGATCCACGGAAGCCACCAGACCCACGTTGTACTGGGTGCCCTTCAGGGCGATGAGGTAGTCCTTGAAGCTGGCCAGATCCTTTGGGAATTCGGTATAGCCCGCGGCTTCCATGGCCTTGGTGTTATAGTAGATCTTGGTGTTGGCGCGAACGGCGGGCGCGAGGACGACCTGCGGCAGGCCGTAGATTTTGCCCTCGCCGTTGGTGATGGCGGTGCGGATGTCCGGATATTCCTCCATCAGCGCGGAGAAATTCGGGCAGCACTCCTCCAGGTAGGGGGACAGGTCGATGAGGATGCCCTCGTCGCCCCACTCGTTGGCGGTGGTCTGCGCGAGGCGGCCCTTCATGATGATGCCCGGGTAGTCGTCGGCGGAGATGCTGGCGGCCAAGGTGTTGTCGAACTCGGACGCGGGGATATTGTCCCATTCGATATGAACGCCCGTCAGGTCTTCGTAGGCGATCATGCAGGACACCTTGGAGTTGTCCTGATCCGGGTAGTTCGCGGGGGTTCTGCAGGCAATCTCCAGGGTGGTCGGTTCCGTAACCAGCGGGAACGTATCCGCGCTTGCCACGCAGAACAGCATCGCGAGCATGAGCACCAGTGACACGATCTTCTTCACAAAGATTCCTCCCTCAATAGTTTGCTTTATGATAACCGCTTTTGGCGGAAACCATCGTTTCTGCGCCCTCAGTCCGATGAATACGATATGAATTCTTTTACATTTTTGCTGTTGATATAATACTCCATTAACATTACATTGTCAACACTTTTCCGCCGCATTTTTGCGGTTCGCGGGCGCTTCAAGCGCTTATGACGCCCGCGGAAGCCAGAAATGAATACGGGACATTGCTTTTTTCCCGGTTCTGCATTATAATGAGCTTGTCGGAAAGCATACCGGCACAGAATCTTGACAAGGAGTGAGCTGTCATGGAAAAACTCCGTATCGGACTGATCGGCTGCGGGGGACGCATGGGCGGACACATGTCCTCGTCCTTTGACCGCATGGAGGATGTTCAGGTGGTGGCTGTCGCCGATCCCATCGAGGAGAGGCGCAATAGCGCGGCCGCGCGTTATGGAGCCAGGAGGATCTACAGGGATCACAACGAACTGTTCGCATCCGAGAGCAGGGAAACGCTCGACGCCCTGTTCATCGCCATCGAGCCCACCGCCCATATCGGCGTGGAAGAGACGGCCGTCGACAAGGGCATTCCCTTCCTGGTCGAAAAACCCATGACGCTGGATGTCGATCAGGGCAGGAAGCTGGCAAAGAGCATCGCCGAGAAAAATCTCGTCACCGCCGTGGGTTTCCAGGATCGGTATCTCGATCTGATGGAAATGGTCAAGGCGGAAGTTGACAGCGCGCCGAAGGGCGGCCTTGTGTACGGCGCGTGGATCGGCGGCATTCCCGGTCCCTGGTGGTGGCAGAAGAAGAGCACCTGCGGCGGGCAGCTGGTGGAGCAGAACATTCACCTTCTGGACGGACTGCGCTGGCTCTATGGCGAGGCCATCTCCGTTTACGCCACGGCGACCCGCGGAATGGTGGCGGCGGGCGAGAACGGCGTTTCTCCGGAATACGACACCGACGACCACTCCACGGCCGTCATCCGCTTTGACAACAACGTGACCGCCACGCTCGTGAGCGGCTGCTATGTCAAGAGCTGCCGTCCCTTCTGCGGCCTTGCCATTTCGCTTCAGGATCGGGTGCTCGAGTATCATCTGCGCAACAATCTCGTGATCCGCACCGCGGCGGAAACCCGCGATATCCCGCGCAAGGTGGATCAGACCACGCTGCTCGACAGGGCCTTTATCGACGCCGTGCGCGCCGGCGACCCGACCGCCGTGCGCTCTCCCTACGCCGACGCCCTCAAGAGCCTGGAGCTGGGCTTTGCCGCCAACAGATCCATGGAAACCGGTCAGGCCATCATTCTGAGATAATTGAGATAAATTAGGAGGCTTTTGCCATGCGCCTTTGTGTTCCCATCCCGTGCTTTTTCAAAAACGTGGATTTCTGCGACGCGATCCGCCGCGTGAAAGCGCTCGGTTTTGACGCCATCGAGACGTACAACTGGAAAAACCTCGATCTGGACGCCGTGCGCCGCACCTGCGAGGAGACCGGCGTCGAGCTCCTGAGCATGTGCACCACGGAATTCCGTCTCACCGATCCCGCCTTCCGGCAGGCCTGGCTCGACGGCCTGAAGGAAAGCTGCCTCGCCGCGAATCGCGCGGGCGCGAAAAAGCTCATTACCCAGGTCGGCCAGGACACCGGCGCGCCCAGGCCGGAGCAGCACGACGCCATCGTCGCCACGCTGAAGCTCGCCGCGCCCATTCTGGAGGATACCGGCGTCACCATCATGATCGAGCCGCTCAATACCTATGTGAACCATCCCGGCTATTACCTGTGGTCGGGCATGGAGGGCCTCGACATCATCCGCGAGGTCGGACACCCGCTGGTCAGGCTCATTTTCGATATTTACCACCAGCAGGTGATGGAGGGCAACATCATTCCCAACATCACAAACAACCTCGACCTGATCGCCCATCTGCATTCGGCCGGCCACCCCGGGCGACATGAGCTGCAGTTCGGCGAGAACGACTACCGCGTCATCTTTGACGCCGTGGACAAAGCGGGTTACAAGGGCGCCTGCGGCCTTGAATACGGCCCGCTGATGGACCCGGAAGAAAGCCTGAAGGAAGCCAAACGGCTTTATGGCTGATCCCGGTCAACGCGCGCAGAGAATCGCAAAGCGGTGAAAGCGCGCAGAACTCGTTCTATACCGCGCGAAGGCCTGAGAACCTGAATGGCCGGCATGGCTTTCATTCAGGCTCTCAGGCCTTCGTGCGATGGTTCCGCTCCGCATGGCGCGTCTTTCGGGCGGGATTTTCACGATAACATGCCCGTTGGGCCGCGCGCGATCCTCTCCGGCCGCCTGCTTGGCGGACATGCCCGCTTTTACTGTTTGCGATAGCTTTCAAGCAGTTCGACGATGCAGTGCAGCTCCGGAGCCTCGAGATAGTTGTACTCGCCGCTTCCGTCGCCGTAGAGGCCGTGCTGAACCAGTTTCAGGCCAGCGGCCTCCGCAGCGGCGATCCGCGCGCCGGAATCCCTGACCTGGAAAGCGATGTGGTGCATGCCCTCTCCGTGTTCGTTCAGGAAGTCCCGCCAGGTGGAAGGCGCTTCGTTCGGCTGGATCAGTTCCAGCTGCAGGCCTGGTCCGACATCAAAGAAGGCCATCAGGCAGGAGGCTTCCGGAGCCGGCTCGCCTCGATAGGCGGTTCCGGTGGTTGCGTAATCGCCGGCCGACTGCGTCGGAGGGACGTCTACGCCCAGAAATTCCGCCCACTTCCGCTTGGATGCCTCCACGTCCCTCACGATGAATCCGACCTGTGCGATAAGATGTGTTCCTACGATTCCTGACATACGGTTTTTCCTCCTTTTTGCGTGGACGGCTTCTCATATGAGCCGTCGGAGCGTCTGCGCGGTGTTTGAAGCGCGTCGATGTATGTATCATAATCCTTAAAGTTTACTCTAAGTCAATAGTATTGGAGAGTTTTTCATGAATTTCATTCAGAACATGAATGAATGGACAGGTTCATTGAAGCGGTCTGTCGTTCCGTGCGCGAAATGACAGGTTCCTGTTTCCGAACACAGGAAGGAACTCGGCGCAGCTCCGGCGAATTATATCCGGGGATCGTATTGGGTGCGGAAGGCGAACGGCCGTTCGCGCTGCGGAAGAAGAGGCGGTATGGGAATGGAAACGAACGAGCTGCGTTTTTGCGTGCGCTGCGCATGTGTGGGCTCAACGACCCTCTTTGTGACGGGCAGCATATTTCAGACCTTTCTGGTCAGCTACGGGGTTCCGGCTGAACAGGTGAGCCGGATGACCGCCGTGATGAGTTCGACGCAAATGGTCACCATTCTGTGCATGTCGCTGGTGACGGATTCGCTGAAGCGGGTGAAGCGGGATTCAGCCGCTTCGATCGGCCTGATGGCGGTTTATTTCCTGGCGCTGGTTCCGCTGCTGCTGGCCGGCGTGGGCCCGGAAACGCTCGCGCGCGCGATGCTTGCGGCCGGCATGCTCCAAAACGTTCTTTTGGGCGTTTATTCCATCCTGGAATTCAAGCTGCCCTATTGGGTCATCGACATGCGGAACTATGCCCGGCTCAGCGCCGTCAGCGGCGCGTTCGCCGGCGGCGCTCAGATCTGTGTCGCGGGGATGGCGACGTTTCTTCTGTCGCGTTTCCGGAGCGGACGGGCGATGGCGGGGCTGTTTGGCGGCTGTATTCTGCTCGCGCTGATCGGCGCGCTGGAAACCATGCGCCTGCGCGAGAACGGCAGGGGAGAAGCGGCGCCGGCTCACGGCGGCCTCCGCGTGCTGCGGATGCCCGCCTTTCGGGCGCTGCTGTGCCCAAACCTGATGCGCGGCTTCAATTCGGGCGTCGTGAATATGCTGGTGGTCATCGGCATGCACGAGCTGGGCCTGACGGTAGAGCAGGGCGCTTCCATGGCGATTGTGTTTACGGTGATGTCGATCGTCGTCGCCTTTCTGTACGGGCGGCTCTCGAAGCGCTTTGCCTCCCGGCGGCTGTGTCTTACGGCGAGCGTCGTCGTGGCGGCGGCGCTGCCCGGCCTGCTGCTCACGGGCGGCGGCATGGCGTTCATGGCGGTGTATGTCGTGGTGCTGGGAGCGGTCTTTATGGTGGACTATTCGGTGCCGGTTATTGTGACGGAGATTGTTCCCTACGACTGCATGGGCGGCTTTTCCTCCATGCGCCTGGGCGCGCACTGGGCCGGCATCTCCCTTGGGGCCTGGCTGGTGGGCATATGTCTGCCGCGCGGGTTCATCTTTCCGCTGCTGGCCGTGTCGGCGGCGATGCAGCTGACCAGCGGCGTGGTTTATTATGTATTCTCAGGAAAGCATTCCCTGTCATTGATGTGAGAGGGACAATGTGGTATAATGCCGGTGAAGCCGCGCTGAACGCCATCGCGGAAACCCAATAAAGCGACGCGAGGAGAATCACTATGCTGACAGACAAGAGCATGAATCAGACGGTCACCAAACTGAAACGCTTCACGGCGACGCTGATGGACAGGCTGTTCATTCCCGTGGGGCAGGCGGAAGCGAAGGGACTGTATCAAACCACGCAGCCCCTTCACGCGATTCCGGACGCATCCCTTTTTTCTCCTACGCCGGAGCGCTGGGGCGGCGAGGGCGTGTACGGCTGGTTCCTCATGGATTATACGGTGCCTGAGGCGCTGGACAGCAAAGCGCTGTTCATCCGGCCGCGAACGGGCTTTTACGAGGCCACGCTGTGGGTCAACGGCGTTATACATTCCAATTTCGCGGCGAAGTTTATCGAAGGGTCTCACGGCAATCACTGGTGCAACCGCTTTACCGCCTCGGCAAAGGCCGGCGAGGCGTTTGCCTTCGCGATGGAATGCTACGCCTATCACGACATGCCCGGCACGCAGCCGCTGACCGGCGAAGCGTTGGCGGACTACACCTATCCCGTCGCGCCGACGGACATCTGCATGCGGGACGACGAGGTCATGGACTTCCTGTTCGACCTGAAAACGCTCCTGTCCCTCCGCAAGGCGCTGCCCGCCGGGTCCTTCCGCCGGGCGGCGGTGGAAAACGCCCTCTATGAAGCGCATCTCAAGCTGCTCTACGACCCCGGCGCCTGCCCGGAGGAGGCC
>JAFZRB010000425.1 GCA_017620115.1 Clostridia bacterium
CAGGGCATGAAGGTCAAGACCAATACCCCCCAGATTCGCGAGTTCCGCAAGCACATGCTCCAGCTCCTCCTCTCCACGCATGAGAAGAAGTGCCTGAGCTGCGTGCGCAGCCAGAACTGCGAGCTGCAGGCCCTCTGTAAGGAGCTGGGCGTCGAAGAGGAAGACAGATACGCCGGCGAAAAGGTTCACTACACCATCGACGATCTCTCCCCTTCCATCGTTCGCGACAACAACAAGTGCGTGCTGTGCCGCCGCTGCGTCGCCGTCTGCTCCAAGATCCAGAACGTGGGCGTCATCGGCCCGGTGAACCGCGGCATGAAGACGGCCATCGAGTCCCCCTGGGAGATGCATCTGAGCGAGATGAGCTGCATCAACTGCGGCCAGTGCATCGTGAACTGCCCCGTTGGCGCGCTCTATGAGAAGGACGACACCAAGAAGGTGTGGGATCTCCTGAAGGATCCCAGCAAGCACGTTGTCGTGCAGCCCGCGCCGGCCGTCCGCGCCGCTCTGGGCGAAGAGTTCGGCCTGCCGATGGGCACCTCCGTGACCGGCAAGATGGCCACCGCCCTCAAGCGCCTGGGCTTCGATCAGGTCTTTGACACCGACTTCGGCGCCGACCTGACCATCATGGAAGAGGCGAACGAGCTGGTTGAGCGCATCAGCAACGGCGGCGTTCTGCCCATGGTCACCTCCTGCTCCCCCGGCTGGATCAAGTACTGCGAGACTTATCACCCGGACTTCCTGCCCCATCTTTCCAGCTGCAAGTCGCCGCATGAGATGCTCGGCGCGATGGTGAAGACCTATTACGCCGAGAAGAAGGGCATTGATCCCAAGGACATCGCGGTCGTCTCCGTTATGCCCTGCACGGCCAAGAAGTTCGAGGCCGCCCGTCCTGAGCTCAGCCATAACGGCCTGGCGGACGTGGATGTGGTCATCACCACCCGCGAGCTGGCCCGCATGATCAAGGAAGCCAACATCAACTTCGCCCTCCTGCCCGACGGCGACTTCGACAGCCTCATGGGCGAGAGCACCGGCGCGGCCGTCATCTTCGGCGCGACCGGCGGCGTCATGGAAGCTGCCCTGCGCACGGCGTATGAGACCATCACCGGCACGATCCTGGAGGATGTGGATTTCCATCAGGTTCGCGGCATCAAGGGTATCAAGGAAGCCGAGATCGACATCGGCGGCAACAAGGTGCTCGTCGCTGTCGCCAGCGGCACCGGCAACGCCACCAAGCTGATCGAGATGGCCAAGAGCGGCGAGAAGAACTACGCCTTCATCGAAGTCATGGCCTGCCCCGGCGGCTGCGTCAACGGCGGCGGTCAGCCCATCGTTTCCGCGCAGACCAAGATGGATGTGGATGTGCGCGTCGAGCGCGCCAAGGCTCTGTATGGCGAAGATGTCGACAAGCCCCTGCGCAAGAGCCATGAAAACTCCGAGATCAAGCAGATCTATGCGGAATACCTCACCAAGCCCGGCAGCCATATGGCGCACGAGCTGCTGCACACCACGTATCAGAAGCGCGCAAAGTATACGAAGTGACGCAGCGCAATTTGGTAATATAAAAAGTCTGTCCCCTGCTCGCGCGGGGGGCAGATCTTTTTGTGCAGCTCCGTTTATTCCGGATTCGCGTCACGGGAAGAGCATTATCACGAACTGACTCACCAGCACAACCAGCACCAGCGCGACGGGATATGTCGCGGCGTAAGCTGCGGCCACGTCATCGGTGCCGGCCACGCTGATGAGCATGCCAAGCGCGGGCGTACTGGTCATGCCGCCCGTGATGGAGCCCAAGCTGTTCAGCATGCCGAGGCGAAGCGCCTTCCTCGCGAAGAGATAGCCCACGAACAGGGGCACAACCGTCATCAGAATGCCATAGAGGAAATACTCAATCCTGAAATACTGCGCGAACCGGGCGCCGCCCGGAATACCGGCTCCGACCAGGAACAGCATCAGTCCCAATTCTCGGAATACATCGAGCGCGCGCTTGTCGACCTTCATGTCGAGCGGCCCAATATGCCCGAAATGCGCGATGACCAGCGCCGCCAGCAGCGCCCCGCCCGTCGTGCCGAGGGAAAAAGCCGAATGGCCCATCGGCAGCTTTACGCCGCCGACGATCATGCCGCAGACGACGGAGAGGGAGAACGCGCCGAACCCGAACCGATCGAGGCGTAAGCGTCCCTCATTTCCCCGCGCCGGCCGGTCGTCGGAGGTCGCTTTCAGCTTTTTCCGCTCCTCGGCCATATCCGCGCCTTCAATTCTCGGAACAAGCTGCACGAACAGCACCTTGCTCACGACGCCGAAGAGATAGGCGATGCCATGCCCGACAGTCACCATTTCTTCCATGATTCTGGCCGTATTGGGATCCTTGTACACGATGGCGACCGTCTCCTTGGCCGCGGAGAAAGCCGGCGTGCTCGTCAGCGCGCCTGACAGAATGCCTACGGCCATCGGAGCGTCGCACCCGAACAGAACGACGCACAGCACGCACATCAGCGCGCTGGTCAGTATGAGCAGCGCGCCGAGCGCGACATATGATTTGATGTTTCTTCTGAATCCCGCAAAGAAGCCTGGGCCCGCGATGAAGCCGACCGAACTCACAAACAGGATAAGCCCTGTGTTTTCGATGATTTTCAGAGCGCTGGCGGTATAATCCGTATCGCCAAGCCGCAGCTGGGCGGACAGCGGATCATAGAAGAAGCAGCCAAACAGCAGCGCCGCGATAAACACGCCCGCCGTTCCCAGGCGTACGCCCCCGATGGAAACGCGGCCCAGCGCGTAACCGGAAAAGGCCACCGCGAAAACAAACAGCATCAAAAACGAAATGCCCGTTACGGAGAGCGCGCCCGCATTCATGCCATGAACATCCCTTTCATGAGGAACAGCCGACAGCGTCGGCTATTTCGCCGCTTCCGCACCGGAAACCCGCTTCTTCCATGCGCCTGAAACCAGATATGTGCCGCCGATCAGGAACGGCACCAGTCCCGCCAGCGCGTTGCCATACCAGAAGCCCAGTATGCCCATGCCAAGCACCGAACCAAGCAGCAGCGCCAGGCCGATGCGCGCCGCAATGCCATCCAGCAGCGCCACCATCAGGTTCAGCCGGGAGTTGCCGGAGCCGTTGATCAGCGCAAAGTTCGCGGGGCGCAGCGTCGCGCCGAGATACTGCACCATTGCGACGGGAATATATGTGACAGCCATCGCCAGGACGGCCGCGTCGTCCGAGAACAGCCCGAACAGCCATTCCGGGTGCAGCGCGGTGACCAGCGCGAATATCGAAGCGGGAATAGCCACGATCCACAGCGCGTGACCGACGATTTTCGGCACGCGCTCGGTCTTCCTCGCGCCCAGCGCCTGCGAGATCATCGCGCCGCCGCTGGATGAGATCGCCTGCGAAACGACGCCGATCATGCCTTCCAGCTTGCGCGCTACGCCCGTCACCGCGACGGCGACCGTTCCATAAGTGTTCACATACGAGTTCACGAAGAGCATGGAGAACGTCACCGCGGCGGATTGGATCACCATCGGAATGCCCAGCGAGAGCAGCGGTTTGGCAACCGACGCGTGAATGCGGAAATGCGAAGGCTTGAAGTCGAAATAGATCTGCTCCCTGTTGTGATACAAAAGCCTCAGCGCGAACAGGAAACTCACGGCCTGGCCGATCACCGGGGCGAGCGCGGCGCCCCTCGGCCCC
>JAFZRB010000426.1 GCA_017620115.1 Clostridia bacterium
GCACTTGTCCAGCTCCACGAAGTAGCAGCTCCAGTCCCACACGCGCACGATGAGGTTTTTGTAATTCTCCGGGTGCTTCTGCGCGTCCAGCATGCGCTCGCGGTTGACGGTGTTCAGCTGGAGCTGGTGCCCGCCGTTCACCACGAACGAGCGGACCAGCTGCGCTACCTTGGTGATGGCCTCCTGGTCGCGGAACACGCTGTCGTGGAACTCGATGGTCAGCGGGCCGCCGTTCACGACGCGCGAGAGATCCGGCTTGGTGAAGGAGCGGATGAGCGAGGCGGGGCCGTTCAGGCGGGTGTTCAGCGTGGGCGCGTAGTTGGCGGGCAGCGGCTCCTGCGCCGTGCGGCCGTCCGCGGTCGCGCCGATGTCCGCGGCGTGCCAGATGTAGTACATGGCCGAGCCCGTGCCCGCGCGGAACACGCCGCCGCGCTCGTTTCTGAGCCCCTCCACGGCGTCCGCAAAGGCGTCCAGCAGGAAGCCGGCGAGGTCGTCCACCTCGTCCTCGTCGTTGCCCATCTTGGGGCACTCGTATTTCAGCTGGTGATGCAGCTCCTCATAGCCCTCGAAGTTGGCGTCCATGGCGGCGATGAGCGTTTCCGGCGCGAGGCCGCGGCGGAACACCATCTCCTGAACCGCCGCCAGCGAATCCGCCGCGGTGGCCAGGCCGGTGCCGTGCAGGCCGTAGTTGTTGTACTTGCAGCCCTGCGCGATGTCGCGGCCCTTTTCGACGCAGCCCTCGAAGAAGATGGACAGATACGGCGAGGGAATGACATACAGGTCGTGGAAGGAGGCGGCGATCGAACGCACCTCGGCGAAGATGGCGTCCCTGACGGCGGCTTTGAGCGCGTCCATGTCCTTCGCGCCGCTCAGCTTTTCGCGGATCACGCGGTTCACCACGCCGGTGAAGGGCAGCGCGCCGATGTTGGGAATATCCATGCCCACGCCGGGCAGGATGAACTCCCAGCAGGCCGCCACCACGTAGTTGCGCGCGTCGCGCTCGTCGTAGCCCAGCCGGACGAGGCCGGGAATGACCACGTCGTCGTTCTCATACTGCGGGAAGCCCAGCCCCAGCTTCGTGAGCTGCGTGCCCTTCTCGTAGAGCGAGAGCGGCGTTCTGGCGTTCACGCGCAGGTTGAGCTTCGGATCGATCACCCTGAGCTCCGCCGAGGCGATCAGGCATATGTCGGTCAGTTCGTTGTAGCCGTCGCCGCCGTCGGGCGTCATGCCGGCGAGCACCATGGACTGGCCGTTGTCGCCCTGCTGCATGCCGGTGTACAGGTCGCTGTCGCGGTTGCAGCTGAGGAAGAACTCCGTGACGAGGTCGGCGGCCTCCTCCTTCGTGATGAGCCCGGCGTCCAGGTCATGGCGGTAGTAGGGATACATGTACTGGTCGAAGCGCCCCAGCGTGTTGTGGTAGTCGCCCTCGCACCACATGCAGAAGTGGAGAACGCGCAGCGACTGCAGCGCCTCGCGCAGCGTTTCAGCCGGATACGCGGGCACCCTGTCCAGCGTCTGCGCGATGTCCTCGCGGCCCTCTTCCCGGGCCTTCGCGGCGTAGCGCGCGGCCAGGTCGAGCACGGCGCGCAGGCTCACGCGCATGGCGTCGTAATAGGCGGCGTTCGAGCCGTCGTCCGCCGCGTCGATTTCCGCCAGCACGGCAAGGAGGCCCTTCCCGATGATCTTTTCGTAATCGGCGGACAGGTTGCACACGCGCCCCTGTTCGTGGATGTAATGCTTCCCGGCGATGGCGGCCCATTCTTCGTCGGTATAGACGCCGGGCAGGTCGGGCAGCGTGCGCAGGAAGGCGATGCGCTCGCCGGGCAGCAGCACGGGCGTTTCCGCGTCCAGGAACGTTTTAAGCCGCAGCGCCGTGCGCTCGAAATCCTTCAGCTCCGCGCGGCGGTAGGGCGCGGGATCGATCGCCGCTTCCCGCCGGAAGGCGTGATGCGCCTTGTCCTCCACGATGAGTTTTCTCAGGGCCTTCACCCGTTCTGTCATAATAATACCTCCCGTTCTGTTGGCAGTGCGCTCGGATCAGTCCAGCTTTTCGGCGTAGCGGCCGATGAGGCGGGTCACGGTTTTGCCTTCGTATTCGGCCTGGCCGGAGATGTCGGCGTAGATGGTATAGCGGCCGCCCGGCTCGCCGATGTGCACGTCGGACATGTTTTCGATGACCAGATACTGGCCGTTGCCGGCGTCGGATACGTCGATGACCACCACGTTGGGCTCGTCGGACAGCACGGCGACGATATCGCCGCGGCAGAGGAAGATGCGGCCGTCCCAGATATCCCAGCAGTAGAGCACCTGCTGGTAATCCATCTTCCAGGCGCTGCGAGAATACTCGTTGATCGTGGGCACATAGTAGACCTGGAAGGAGATGACGGAATCCTGGCGTCCCGCCTTTTTCGCGCGGATGGTCACGGTGTTGTAGCCCAGGTGATCGAAGGTGGCGCGGAAGGAGAAATCGCCGTTCGAGCTGACCTTCAGGGTGCCCGCCTCATACGGCGTTTCGACGCTGAGCGAGGCTTCCGGGTCGACCGAGCCGCGAACGGTCATGCTGTTGAGGATGGAGGTGAACTCCGTGCTCGCGGCCAGGTCGAGGTCGATCTCCATGGGCTGGCGATAGAATACGAGATCCTTGCGCACCTCGATGTGGTTGGGCGTCTGAACGAGGATGGAGACCGGGTTGTCGCCGTGCGCGTAGACGGCGATGTTCACCGACAGATTGCCCTGCCGGTCGACCATGCTCGTGACATCCTCGCCGCCCACCAGAACGGTCGAGCCGTAAACCACCTTGAGCTGGAGCTCATAGGAGGAGGACAGCGTGACGACGTAGTCCTCCGCCGGGCTGATAACCTGCAGCGGCGATTTGGGCATTTCCACCGTGAAGGACACGATGGGCAGCAGCTGCTTCCCGCCTGATTCGCTGATCTGGATGGGCGTGAGCATGATCTCCGCGGTGGACAGGTTGCCGCCCGACGGCCCGAACCATTCGGCGTCGGCCACCTCGACGACGGCGCGGCCGCCCACGACCATGAAGCGCTCCTCGAGCTCCTCGATGTAGATGATGTCGCCGTCGTTTCCGAAGAAGGTGATGGCGTGGCCGTTGCGGCCGTCGGAAAGCTGAACGGCTTCCAGCTCGGGCAGCTGAACCGTGCCGTTTTCGTAGAGCTTGTGGGTGGCGTTGGACTGCCGCCAGTAGTGAACCTTGTAAAGGCCGAAGCCCAGCACGCTCAGCGAGAGGACCCACACCAGCACGTGCACCAGGATGCGCATGAGCACGGTGATGGTGGCTTCCCACTCGCCGCGCGTTTCTTCCGTTTCGGCGGCGGCGGCGCGGGGCAGCTCGGCGCCGCATTCAGGGCACACGGTCAGGCTGTTTTGCAGCTTTGTGCCGCAGGCGGGACATGTCATGCGCCGTCGCCTCCCTCCGGGGTGATGGTTCCGGCCTGAATGCGCCAGGCCGCGCCGATTTCGGCCTCGGCCAGATCGCTGAGGTCGGTGCAGGTCACGATGGTCTGTATGCCGTTCAGCCTTCCCAGCAGGTGGCGGCGGCGCTTGGGGTCGAGCTCGCTCATCACGTCGTCCAGCATGAGCACGGGCGGTTCTTCCAGCTCGCGGCGCATGATGTCCAGCTCGGCCAGCTTGAGCGAGAGCGCGGCGGTGCGCTGCTGGCCCTGCGAACCGTATGCGCGCACGTCCATGCCGGCCAGCGTGAGCGTCAGGTCGTCGCGGTGCGGGCCGACGGTCGTCATGCCCCGTCGGATGTCGCTGTCGCGCGCCATGGACAGCGCGCTCATGAGCGCGCGCTCGGGGTCGCCGTCCGCCTCCAGCGAGGGCACATAGCGGACGCGCAGATCCTCCAGCCCGCCGGAGATTTCGAGATGATTTTCGTGCGCGGCTTCGCTGATGCGCTGAATGAAACCGGCGCGCATGGCCATGATCTCCGCGCCGTGGCGCGCCAGCTGCGCGTCCCAGTCCTCGAGCGTGGCGCGCAGGTAGGGATTGAGCGGGATATCGCGCAGCAGGCTGTTGCGCTGCATGAGCGCGTGGGCGTAGCGCTGGAGCGCGTAGTAGTAAGCCGGGCGGATCTGGCTCAGCTCCATGTCGATGAAACGGCGGCGCTCCGCGGGGCCGTCCTTGACCATGCGCAGGTCTTCCGGGGCGAAAAGCACGCCGCTTACGTGGCCCATGAGCTCGCCCGTTCGCTGCAGCGCGCGGCCGTTGACCTTCACGGTCTTGCGGCCCTGCCGGCTGAGCAGCATCTCGACCTCGTGGCCGCCGTCGCGCCGCTCGGCGCGGACGAACACGCGGCCGGCTTCCTGTTCCCAGCGGATCAGCTCGCGGTCGCGCGGGGTGCGGTGGCTGCGGCCGGTGCAGCTGAGCACCACGGCCTCCAGCAGCGCCGTTTTTCCCTGCGCGTTGTTGCCGTACAGCACGGTAACGCCCTCGCACGGGCGAAGCTCGGCCCGCGCGTAATTTCGGAAATCGGTGAGCTGGATGCTGGTGATGCGCATGGGGCGTCTCCTGTTCTGGGTTGGTTTTGGCATTAACCTTTCTCTATTCGACGCCGCCCGCTGGTTTCCCTTCACGGAGCGGAAAAAAAGGCGGGGAAAAATGCGGGCCGCCAGCTTGCAAAAGCCATGCGATTGAATTATAATGAATCCGTAAACTGAAGGACGGGCTTGTGCGACGTTCATCCTGAAAGCGAGGCGCTGGTATATGATGATGAAACGGTTGTCCGCGATGCTCCTGGCCCTGCTGCTCATTCTCTGCGCAGGCGCCCCCGTGGCTGAAGGCTGGGCGGAACACCCTTCCGAAGGAGAAGAAGAAAACGAACTGGCGGATGAGCACTATCTGGCAATCAGAGCGGCGCTGGATTCTCTTGGGATCGCTCTCGATTCACAGGACGCGCAGGCCGCCAACAGCGCGTTCACAGAGTTGAAAACCTCGGTGTACAGCGCGGCGAAGTACCTCGCGGCAAAAGGCTTGTATAATCCCGCGCTGATGGGCGTCTGCACGCTCTCACAGGAAGCCCTGAAAAGCATGGGCGGCGATTATTCCCAGTATCTGAGTCAGGCATACGCGAAAGCTTATGAAGTTTTCAGCGATCTTATCAGCAACGGCGGCGGCGAAGGCGGGGGCGGGGGCGTGGACCCTGGCATAATCTACTCCGGCATTGTATCGGTATCCGTGCAACCCGCCGTTCTCTCCGGCCCGGGATACACACATGTCTCTTATCAGATCAATATGGATTGTGACCACGTTGACTTCGACGCTTATGCGGGTACGCTGACAAATGGCAGCAGCGAAATCGCGTTTAAGGTATTCGATGTGCGTCACAAAGGGGATGGTGAGAAATACCATTTTGAAGATGAAAATCAACTAGAGCCAAGCCGCAGCATAGATGAATATATAGCGGTCTATATCGACCCGGATGATTATGCCGACGCGGAACCCGGCACATATACTGGCGGGATTTCTTTTAATGTATCGGGCTATAACAGAGCCCATCAGAAGGGTCCCGCCGGGAAGGACAAAGCTTTGGCGCAAAGCCGGGATGGCGGTTCGGGCAACAGCATTTCCCTGACGCTGGTCATTCCGGGGGTCACGGAATACGCCGTAACCGTCCAGGCGCTGCCCGCGGAGGGCGGCTCGGCCACGGGTACGGGCTCGTATGTCCCGAACGCGACCGTCAGCCTGACCGCCGCGCCGAACACGGGCTGGCGCTTCGTGGAATGGCGGGTGACGCCCAGCGATGTGACAGTGACGAATGATCAGTTTACCATGCCCGGCGGGGATGTGGCGATCGATGCCGTGTTCGAGATGGTAGAGTACCCCATCTATGCCATCGCCTCCGACGGCGCGGCCGTTGCCCAGGTCTACGACGGGTGGCTGTCGATTGACGAAGTGACCGTGGCGATGGCGGGGGAGGAGCTTTCCCTGGCCCTCCGCGACGGCGCGGAGCCCGACGAGGGCAAATACTTCACCGAAGAGTTCACGCTGGACGGCGTGAGCCTGGGAAGCGAGATGTTCGGCGGGGTGATGAGGCCGGTGGCGGAATTCACCATGCCGGCCCACGACCTGACCATCGGCGCGGTGCAGGCGGAGCGGGAGGCCCTGACGCTGGACTTCACCCAAAGCGCGGCGCTGGCGCTGCACTACAGGGCCATGGCCGAGCTGAACAACGACGAGGCATTGTGGGAGCGGTTCGGCTGGCTCGAGGGCTGGGACACGACCCTCGATCTGGATGGCAGCGGCACGCCCGACCTGGGCGTGACCGAGCCGGATTTCGAGACGACCGATTATTATACCCTGACCCTGCTGGACGGGGCCGATGCCGAGGGAACTTACACCTTCACTTACTCCTACATGACCGACCGCTACAGCCCCATCACGATTATCATGTCCGCGGGCACGCCCGTTTTCGGCCCGGCTACGCTCATCCTGCCGGCGGACACAGCCGTCATTGAAGAGAGCGCCTTCGAGGGCGACGCGTCCATCACCATTGTGGACGCCGGCGTCTGCGCGGCCATCGGCGCGAACGCCTTCAGGGGCTGCGCTGCGCTCATGCAGATCAGGCTTCCGAAGAACTGTCAGATTGATGACGCCGCCTTTGCCGAATGCGGCGCGCTGACCGTGTTCGCTCCCGCTGGGGGCAGCGCGGAGCAGTGGGCGAACGACAACGGGTTCGTCTTCGTTCCCATCAGCGAATAATCCGGCGCGACGCAATACGGGCCGCCTCCACTGCGGGGGCGGCCCGTTTCGCGTTTCAGGAAGAGCGATTCGTTATTTCATCCTCGCCTGCATCTTCTTGCGCTTTTCGACGTTCAGCTCTTTCTTGCGCATGCGGATGGAACGGGGGGTGATCTCCACCAGCTCGTCGTCGTCGATGAATTCCAGCGCCTCCTCCAGGGTAGGCACGCGCACGTTGGTGATCTTCAGCGCTTCCTCCGCGCCGGCGGCGTTGCGGATGGAGGTGAGGTGCTTCTTCTTGCACACGTTCACGTCGATGTCGCCCGGCCGGCTGTTGCGGCCCACGATCATGCCGGTGTACACCTTCGTCTGCGGATAGATGAACAGAAGGCCGCGCTCCTGGATGTCGAACATGGCGTAGCTGGTGGTGTCGCCGGTCTCGAACGCAACCAGCGAGCCGCACACGCGGGTGGGTATGTCGCCCTTGTAGCGCTCGTAGCCGTCGAACACGGCGCTCATGACGCCCTCGCCGCGGGTGTCGGTCAGGAACTCCGAGCGATAGCCGAACAGGCCGCGCGAGGGAATGCGGAACTCGAGGCGCACACGGTCGATGCCGCTCATGCTTTCGAGCGTGCCGCGGCGGCGGCCCAGCTTTTCGATGACGCTGCCGGAATACTCGCTGGGCACGTCGCAGATCACGCGCTCCATGGGCTCGCATTTGACGCCGTCGATGTCCTTGAACAGCACCACGGGCTTCGTCACCTGGAACTCGTAGCCCTGGCGGCGCATGGTCTCGATGAGGATGGAGAGGTGCAGCTCGCCCCGGCCGCTCACGCGGAAGGCGTCGTTGAGGCCGATATCCTCCACGCGCAGCGAAACGTCGGTCTGCATCTCCTTGAAGAGGCGGGCCCTCAGGTGGCGCGAGGTGACGTACTGGCCCTCGGTGCCCGCGAACGGGCTGTCGTTGACGCAGAAGGTCATGCTCACGGTGGGATCGGAGATCTTGATGAAGGGCAGGGGCTCCGCGAAGCCCGGCTGGCAGATGGTGTCGCCGATCATGAGGTCTTCAAAGCCGGTGATGGCCACGATATCGCCCATCTTCGCCTCCTCCACGGGCACGCGCTTGAGGCCGTCGAAGCAGAACAGGCCGTTCAGGCGGGTGGGCGCGGAGACCTCCTCGTGGCCGTAGATGCAGCGCACTGCCATCTGACCGGCCTTCAGCGTGCCGCGCTCGATGCGGCCCACGCCGATGCGGCCCACGTAGTCGTTGTAGTCGATGGTGGACACCAGCACCTGCGCCGGCGCGTCGACGTCGCCTTCTGGCGCGGGGATGTGGCTGAGGATGGTGTCGAACAGGGGGCGCAGATCGGGCGTGGGCTTCTGCCAGTCCAGCGTGGCGTAGCCGGCGCGGCCGGAGGCGAACACGATGGGGCTGTCCAGCTGCTCGTCGCTGGCGTTGAGGTCGAGCAGCAGCTCCAGCGTCTCGTCTACCACCTCGGCGCAGCGGGCGTCCGGGCGGTCCATCTTGTTCACTACGATGACGACCGGCAGGTCGAGCTCCAGCGCCTTTTTCAGCACGAAGCGGGTCTGCGGCATGGGCCCTTCAAAGGAATCCACCAGCAGCAGCACGCCGTTGACCATTTTCAGAACGCGCTCCACCTCGCCGCCGAAATCGGCGTGGCCGGGGGTATCCACGATGTTGATCTTCACGCCCTTGTAGTGCACGGCGGTATTTTTGGACAGGATGGTGATGCCGCGCTCGCGCTCGAGGTCGTTCGAGTCCATGACGCGCTCAACGACCTGCTGATTTTCGCGGAAAACGCCGCCCTGTTTGAGCATTTCGTCCACCAGCGTGGTTTTGCCGTGGTCGACGTGGGCGATGATGGCGATGTTTCTGAGATCCTCTCTTTTTGTAATCAAAACCGAAGACTCCTTCGCAATATAAAAAAATACCCTGAAATTCAGGATATTATTTTAGGGTCTTCGGCCGCGGGTTTCTATCACGATTCTGTTACTCTCACGTTTCCGCTCAGAGAATTGTTTCCATGCCGATCTTCTGCGGCACGAGCCCGCACTTTTCATGGAATCGCAAGGCGCCGCTTTCGTCCGCGCAGGCGGAGGATGGAGGGGATGTCGCCTTCGACGGCGCGGCGGATGGTATACATGGGGGAGCGTTCCTTTCCGTTTCAGCCGCCGGTTCGCTTATGCGGGACCACGGCGCAGGCTGACGGCCCGCCCGTGCATGGGCGCGAGGACGGCGGCCGCGGGATCCTGCGCGAGGATGGCGTCGGCGACGAGCCCGGCGTGGGCGTACGTCCACAGATCCTCGGGCGGGCGCTCCGCCTCGAGCAGGTGCGCGAGGCAAATGGTCTCCGGCCGGAATGACAGCGCGAAGCGGGCGAGCCGCTCGGGATAATCGCCGCAGGGCCAGTTCAGCGCGTTGCGCCGGCCCAGCCACACATGCATGAAGAGGTGGCTCACGCGCCTGAACGTGGGCAGGCGAGCCGCGTCATAATCGCGGATGTCGCCGGGCAGCAGCAGGCGGAAATCGCCCGTCTTGACGAAATAGCCCGTCTCCGGCACGCCGACGGAGGTGCCCGCGTCGTAGTGCAGGCTGTCGAAGGCGGCGATGGTCACGCCGTCGCGTTCGATCACGTCACCGGGGCGCACGACGGTCACGTCTTCACCAGCGTCCGGCACGCGCGCGGCCAGGTGGTTGGGCACGATCCAGTTGAGGCGCGGGCAGCGGCTCATGAGCCGCGGGTCGAAGTGATCCGCATGGCCGTGGGTCACGAGCGCGAAGCGCAGCGTGTTCATCACCGCCCCGGCGCGCGCGCCCAGCGCGTCCAGCGACGCGCCGGATCGGGGCGTGTTGAACATGGGATCGACCGCCCAGCGCACGCCGCCGGTGGAGAAGATGTAGTTGGCCGCGCCCATCAGCCAGAAGGCGTCCGTCTCCGCTTCGAGGCCGCGCTCGATGCCTGCCCAGATTTCGCCGTAGCGGTTTGCGTAGCGGTCGAGCACCGATTCCCGCGCGTTCACGCTTCTTCTCCCTCCAGCTTCGCGAGGCACTCCTTCAGCCTCTTCACGGACAGCTCGAACCCCTCGCGCGGTTCGATGTCCCGCCAGAAGCGGCCGCTTTCCAGCTCCAGATTGTAGATGCCCCGATAGCCCGCGGCCTTCAAATGGCGCAGGTAGTCCTCCAGCGGCAGGTTGTCCTCCAGCAGCGGGTAATGGGTGATGCCCGTCACCCCGTGGATGTGGGTCTGAACCGCCGCCCGCAGAAAATCCTCCGGCGGCAGGAAGGGCGTGCATTCGGGATAGACGAGGAAATTCGAGTACAGATGGCCGAAATCGAAGCAGGTGCCCACGTTCGGCCGGTTCACCTCGCGCACGGTGGATATGACGCCGTCGCAGTCCATGATGGACAGGCCGCTCGTGTGGATGCGGTTGTTTTCCAGCGCCAGAACGACGTTCCGTCCCCTCTGGGCGGCGTCGTCGGCCCACAGCCGCAGAAGCCGGACGGTGGCGGCGCGGTCGAGCGTCTCGCTGCCGGTGCGCGCGGAATGAACGGTGATGGGCACCGCGGGATGATCTGCGGGCAGCAGCTCCAGCGCGGGAGAAAGCGCGGCGAAAAAGGCCTTCGCGGAGAGCTCCGCCAGCGTGGCGTGGATGGTGAGGCAGAGCCCCGCCTCCAGCACGGCGCTGGCGCAGGCTGCGGTCACCGCGCGGGGCGTGTCCGGCCGCAGGGCGCGCAGCTCAATCGCGCCCACGCCCGCCTCGCGCAGGCCGCGCAGCAGCGCCC
>JAFZRB010000427.1 GCA_017620115.1 Clostridia bacterium
GCCGGCGATGTCCCACAGCTTGGGCTGGGTGGCCTTGTAGCTCAGGGAGATGCGGTCGCGTTCGCGGTCCAGCTTGATGATCTTCACGTCGATCTCCTGACCGACGGAAACGACCTCAGAGGGCTGGCCGACGCGCTTCCAGGCCAGGTCGGACACGTGCACCAGGCCGTCCACGCCGCCGATATCGACGAACGCGCCGAAGCTGGTCAGGCGGCGGACGATGCCCTTCACGACTTCGCCCTCGACGAGCTTGTCCCACGCCTCGGCCTTCTTGGCGGCCTCTTCAGCCTGCAGCACGGCCTTGCGGGAAGCCACGACGCGCTTCTTACTCTTGTCGATCTCGATGATCTTCAGATCCATTTCCTGACCCACGAACTCGTCGATCTTCTCGACATAGCGCAGGGACAGCAGGGAAGCCGGAATGAACGCACGAATGCCCATGACATCGGCAATCAGGCCGCCCTTTACGGATTCTTTGCCGGTGCCCTTGACGACTTCCTCGGCCTCGTAAGCGGCGACGATGGCGTCCCACACCTTGCGGTTGACAATATTGCGCTGGCTCAGCAGCACATTGCCCTCGCCATCGTTGACCTTGACGACCTCGACCTCGATTTCGTCGTCGATCTTGACATCGGGGGTGGACAGGTCGGACTTCTTGACCAGGCCGTCCGCCTTGTAGCCCACGTTCACGCAGACTTCGTCATCGGTGATCTGCACGACCTTGCCGGTGACAGTCTGCCCCGGACGGAGCTGGACCAGCGTCTTTTCATACTCAGCCGCGAAATCGGGCTCGGCCGTGGTTTCCTGAAGTTTTTCCTGTTCCTGATTCTTGATGTCGCTCATTCGTGCAACTACCTCCTTAAATGTACCATCCGGCGTGGAAGCGCCGGCTGTAATACCAATGTGATCCGACGGGCTGATTTTTATGTTTTGTATTTCGTCCGCCGTCTCCGCCAGATAAGTCCGGGGGCAGATAGCCCGGCACAGCTCGTACAGCCTGCGCGTATTTGAGCTGTTTCTCCCGCCGATGACCAGCATCACGTCCGCCTGGCGGGCGATTTCCGCCGCCTCCTTCTGGCGAACGGGCGTGGTCTGGCAGATGGTGTTCCGGATGTCGATGTCAAGGCCCCGATCCCGCAGGATCGCGCACAGGCGGTCGAAGCGCTCCTGGGTGATCGTCGTTTGGGCGACCACGAGCGCGCGCCCGTCGACGGCGACCGATTCGGCGTCGGCGTCGGTCTCCACCGCGCGGCCCCGCCCTCTCGACCAGCCGAGAATGCCCTGTACCTCCGGATGCTCCCTGTCGCCGATCACGATGACCGTGAGCCCGTCCCGCGCGGCCTCGTCGGCCAGCGCGTGGATCCGCTTTACGAACGGACACGCCGCGTCCACGACGGATACGCCCCGCGCCCGCAGCCGTTCGATCGTCTCCCTGCCCACGCCGTGCGCCCGGATGAGCGCCGTCGCGCCGGGCGGCACGTCCTCCGGCGAAGAAACCGGTTTCGCGCCGCGCGCCTCAAGCGAGGCCACGACCTGCGGATTGTGGATCACCGGCCCCAGCGTGTAGATGACCTGCCCCGCGGCGAGAAGCCTTTCCACTTCCGCCACAGCCCGGCGCACGCCGAAGCAGAATCCCGCATGGGATGCGATCGTGAGATTCATTTGGGCAAAAGCCTTCTTACGACAGTTTCGATAATAAACTATTGTTTTCTACAAAGCAACTTGAATTCCTGCAAAAAAAGCAAGTTAACCAATGTTTTACATGGCGCCGGCGCTCCCACGCGCCGTGATCCGTGTTCTCCGCGCACCGCGCGGCCATAAACTGGGAAAAGCGGCGAACGCTTGCGCCGGATGCATGAATATACGCAAAATACAAGCCGTTTTCAGCGCTTTTTAACAGCGCGGTAAAGCATCGGGTGTTTTGTCATGCTATAATAACAAATAATGACGATCCCCTGGCTGCGGGAGGTGTTTTTGTGAAAAAGATCATACTGACGGGCGGCGGCACCGCCGGCCACGTCACGCCCAATCTGGCGCTTATTCCCTCGCTGCGCGCCGAGGGCTGGGAGATCCATTACATCGGCACGGAAAACGGCATAGAGCGCCGCCTCATCGAGGCGGTCGACGGCGTGACCTATCACGTCGTCAAGAGCGGCAAGCTTCGCCGCTATTTCGACCTCAAAAACTTCACCGACCCCTTCCGGGTGATTCAGGGCGCGTTTCAGGCGGGCGCGCTGGTTAAGAAGATTCAGCCGGATATCGTGTTCTCAAAGGGCGGCTTCGTTTCGGTGCCGGTGGTGTACGGCGCGCGCATGGCCGGCGTGCCCGTGCTGCTGCACGAATCGGACATGTCGCCCGGCCTGGCGAACAAGATTACCGCGCCGTTCGCGAAGGCGCTGTGCTGCACCTTCCCCGAGGCCGCGGCGGCCGCGGGCCGCAAGGGCCGCGTGACCGGCACGCCGCTGCGCGCGGAGCTGTTCAACGGCGACCGCGAGACCGGCATCAGGCTGTTCGGGCTGACCGACTCGCGCCCGGTGCTGATGGTCGTGGGCGGCTCGAGCGGCGCCCAAGCCATCAACAAGGCGCTGCGCGCGGCGCTCGGCCCGCTGACGGAGTGCTTCCAGGTGCTGCACCTGTGCGGCCAGGGCAATCTCGACCCGGAGATGGAAGGTACGAAGCGCTATCATCAGTACGAATACCTCGACAGCGAAATGAGCCACGCCTACGCCTGCGCCGACGTGCTCATCTCCCGCGCCGGGTCGAACACGCTGTGCGAGATCCTCGCGCTGCACAAGCCCGCGCTGCTGATCCCCTATCCCAAGGATGCCAGCCGCGGCGACCAGATCCTCAACGCCCGCTCGTTCGAGCAGCGCGGTCTGGCCCGCGTGCTCATGCAGGAGGACATGACCCCGGATACGCTCACCAGCGCCGTCATCGACACCTACAAGGATCGCGGCCAGCTGATCGACGATATGGAGCGCGAGCCTTCCGCCGACGGCGTCGCCAACATCATGCAGCTCATCCACCAATACGCGAAGAAGAATTAGCGTTCAAAAAACCTTATTCTCCATACAAAGCGAAACCATTTCAAAAGGAGCGAAGACAGATGCTTACCAAGCCCACGCCCGCTGAAATCGCGCGCATGCTCGATCATTCCATGCTCCAGCCCTGGCTCACCGAGGACGACATCCGCAGGGGCTGCGAGGTCGCTATTAAATACAACACAGCCGCCGTGTGCGCCCGGCCGTGCGACATGAAGCTGGTCGCGTCGCTGCTCAAGGGCACCGACGTGAAGCCCTGCACTGTGATCGGCTTCCCGCACGGCGCGCATTTGACCTGCGTGAAGGTCTACGAGGCCGAGCAGGCGGTGCTGGACGGCTGCCAGGAGCTCGACATGGTCATCAACATCGGCCGCATGAAGGCGGGCGACGACGCCTACGTCGAAAACGACATCCGCGCCGTGGCCGAGGCCGCGCACCGCGGCGGCGCGATCCTGAAGGTTATCATCGAGACCTGCTGCCTCACCGACGCGGAGAAGACCAGGGCCTGCCAGCTGGCCGAACGGGCCGGCGCGGATTTCGTGAAAACCTCCACCGGCTACGGCGCCCACGGCGCGACCCCCGAGGACGTGGCGCTGATGCGCGCGGCCGTGTCCGATAAGGTGAAGGTGAAAGCGGCGGGCGGCATGCGCACGCTGGACGCCATTCTCGCCGTGCGCGAGGCCGGCGCGGATCGCTGCGGCGTGAGCGCCACCGAGGCCATTATGAAGGAAGCGTTCGAGAGGCTGTAATTCATCACCTGAACGAAAAAAGCGGCGCGGAAAGCGTCGCTTTTTTTAACACTTGCCGCTCTTGACTCTCTCACCGTGGCAGGCATTACAATACGTCTGAGCTCAAAAAGACACGGCAGCAGGAGGTACCGCCATGCTGAAAATCGGAGAATTTTCAAAACTGTCCAGGGTCAGCGTCAGGATGCTCCGCCACTATGACGAGATCGGCCTCCTCAAACCGGCTGAAATAGACCGCTTCACGGATTACAGGTATTACAGGGAGGATCAGCTCCCGATGGTATGCCGCATTGCGGCGCTGAAGGATATGGGCTTTTCCCTGGCCGATATCGTAAAGATACTCGAGGTCTATGCAGACCGGGAAGAGCTGGAGCGGTTCTTTTCCGCGCGGCAGGAGGAGCTGGAAGCCCTGTCCCGCGATACGGCGCATAAGCTGACGCTTCTGGACGCGGCCCGGAAAAGGCTGAGAAAGGAAGAAGACATGAGTTATAACGTGACCGTCAGGACCATTCCCGAGCGCTACGCCGCGACCGTTCGGATGACCATTCCCCGCTACGAGGACGAAGGCGCGATCTGGGGCGTACTGGCGGA
>JAFZRB010000428.1 GCA_017620115.1 Clostridia bacterium
ACGGCTGCGAGTTCAGCCGCTTCCCCTACGAGGCGTTCCTGCCCGTGCTGGAGGACGAATCCTTCCGGTTCGTGGAGGAGGAGCCGCTGCCGAAGGGGTATAATCCGGGGGAGTTGTATTGAATTAGCAATTAGAAATTAGTAATTATAGGTGGAGAAATAATGTGGGATTGACAGGGGAGAGTGGCATCCTCGTCATGGGGTTGAATGGGTGCGGGAAGAGCACGGTGGGGAAGGCGCTGGCGGAGAAGATCGGCTGGCGGTTCATGGATGCGGAGGATTTTTACTTTCCGCCTGGGCAGCCCGTTCCCTACGCTGTGAGCCGCACGCGGGCGGAGGCGCTCGGGCTGCTGCGCGAGGCCGTGAAACGGCATCCGCGGTTCGTGTACGCCTCGGTGTCCGGGCCGCGCGATGATGAGATCGAGGCGCGGTGTGCGCTGGCGGTGGTATTGCGCGCGCCGAAGGATGTGCGCCTTCGCCGCATCGAAGAACGCGAAACCGCCCGTTTTGGCGACCGTGCGCGCGAGGGCGGCGATCTGTATGAGCGGCAGCAGGCATTCCGCGCCTTCGTGTCTGCCCGAACCGAGGCCGACGTGGAAGCGCATGCCGCCCGGCTGAACTGCCCTGTGCTGCGCCTGGACGCGACGCGGCCGGTTGAGGAAAACGTTGAGCGCGTCGTTTCGGCGCTGAGAGGGATGGGCATCGGATAAGCAGAGGGCCTTCAGTCCGCGCGGCGCGGGTTGAAGGCCCTTTGCGTTATTCTGTTTGTAGCCAGGGATCGTTTTCCGGGTGGGATTCCGGCAGCGGCTGCAGGTACATGATGAGCGCGTCCTCGCTGTTCTCGTAGTAGCGCTTGCGGAAGCCCACGTCCCTGAAGCCCAGCTTGTGGTAGAGCGCCTGCGCGCGCGCGTTGGAGCGGCGGCATTCCAGCGTGAGGAAGGAGAGCCCGGAATCCGCGGCCAGCTGGATGAGCGCGCGGGTAATCCGCTCGCCGTAGCCCAGGCCGCGCCTGTCCTCGCGCACGGCGATGTTGGTCACATGGCCCTCGTCCAGCACCAGCCACAGGCCCGCGTAGGCCACGCAGTCGCCGTCCTCCTTCAGCACGAGGTAGCGCGCGCATTTGTTCTCCGTGACTTCCTTCTCGAAGGATTCCCGCGACCAGGGCACGGGAAAGGTCGCCGCCTCGATGGCGTGAACGGCGTCCACGTCGTCGATCGTCATGGGTGAAACGGTGATTTCGGGCACGGTTCACTCACCTCCGGCGTTTTTGAGGCGGGTGCCGCGCTCGCGCTCGGCCTGAGGCGCGCGCAGATACAGGGGCTCCAGCGCCAGCGGCTCGACGGCCTCGTCCGCGCGCAGGCTGGCGATGACGCACGCCGCCGACGCGCGCAGGTACGCGTGCGCCGCCGGCGCGGCCACGGCGCGCTCTCCCAGCGCCTCGCGGACGGCGGGGAAGTGAACCTTCAGCCCGTCGCCGAGGAACAGGCAGGCCTCGTCCCGCGGCAGCCGGGCGAGGAAATCGCCGAGCGGCAGCGCGTCGTCCGGCAGCGCGCGTTCAGGGAGCCCGCCCTTCGCGAAGCGGAACGCCGCGCAGTAGACCTGACTGCGCCGCGCGTCCAGGATGGGGCAGACGAGCCCCGGGAAACCGAAGGCGTTCACGGCCAGCGCCTCCAGCGCGTCCACGCCCACGATCCTTTTGCCGCAGGCGTGCGCCATGCCCTTCGCCTCGCACACGCCGATGCGCACGCCGGTGAACGAGCCGGGCCCGGTCACGGTGGCGAACAGGTCGATGTCGGCGGGGGTCAGGCCGGCCGCCTCAAGCGTCTCGCCGATCATGGGCAGCGAGGTCTGCGAGTGCGTAAGTCCATGGCAGGCGGCGATTTCGTGCGTGATCGCGCCGTCCTCCATGAGCGCCGCGCTGGCGAAGGGGCCGGAGGTGTCGACGGCCAGGATCTTCATGGTTCAAGCCTCCATTGACTGAGTGTTTCCTCGATGGCCGCGCGCCGATCGTCCATTCCGGCGAAGCTGAGCGAAAGCGTGCGCGCCTCGTCGCTGTCGTCGCAGCGGGCGAGGTGAACGGCGACGCGCCTTTCCGGCGCGAGCTCCGCGCGGTCGGGCCACTCGATCACCGCCGCGCCGTCGCCGCCGATGAACTCGTCCAGCCCGGCCTCGTAAAACTCCGCGGGGTCGTCCAGCCGGTACAGGTCGAAATGGTAAAACGGGATGCGGCCCTCATAGGGCTGCATGAGCGTGAAGGTGGGGCTGGGCATGGCCTGGCTGATGCCCAGGCCCCGCGCCAGTCCGCGCGCCAGCACCGATTTGCCCGCGCCGAGGCCGCCCGTGAGCAGCACCGCGTCGCCCGGCTCCAGCAGCGTTCCCAGCGCGCGTCCGAACGCCGTCGTCTCCTCCGGCGAATCCGTCCGATACATCAAAATGTCTTTCACGGTATCAATTCCTGATTTCTGATTATTTCAGCAGCGGCGAAAGCCTCTTGTACAAAAGCCATGTGACGACGGCCAGCGCCGCGCCCTTGAGCAGGTTGAAGGGCGAGGTGGCCAGAAGGATCAGCTTGGGCAGCGTGTCGACCGGCGGCACCACCTGCGCGATCATGGCGAGGATGGTCTCCAGCGGCATGTGCATCACGTTCACGTAGAACGGGATCATGATGAAGTAGTTCGCCGCCGCCCCCACGGCGACCGTGGAAACGATGCCCGCGAGCAGGCCGGTGAGCGCCCCCTTCAGCGTGCGGCTGCGCTTGTAGATGAGCGCGGCGGGGATCATCATGGCCGCGCCGGTCATGATGTCGGCCAGCTCGCCCACGCCCATGGAAGAGGTGTTGGCGAGGCTCACCACGTCCTTGATGAGCAGGATGCACAGCCCCTGCAGCGGCCCCATCGAGAAGCCGCCCAGCAGCGCGGGCACGTTGCTGAAATCCAGCTTGTAGATCGGCGGGATGACCGGGATGCCGGGAATGTAGGCCAGCACCGCGGCGATCGCTCCCAGCACGCCCACGCGGGTGATCGTCTTCGTGCGGCTCAGGCCCTCCTCCGCGGCGGCTTTGGGCGTCATGACGAGGATGATGACGCTCAGCGCCAGCGCGACGCTGGAGAGGATCATCATGACCGTGAAGCCCGCGCCCGGCGCGGCGGTGAGCGCGTACCTGTCCCACATCGGCACGGTTTCGGCCAGCTTCTCACTCAGGAGGTAGCGGGCGTTCACGCGGAACACCATGAAGAAACACAGCCCGAACGGGATGGCGGCGCAGATGATACCCGCCCAGCCCTTGCGGCGGCCGTGCCTGTCGAGCAGCGCGCAGCCCAGCCCCGCGAACGCGGCGGTGAGGATGAGCGAGTAGACATACGACCAGTCCGTGCGGGCCGCGCCGGTTTCGTCGGTGAGGCGCTTCACGGGAACGGTGACATCGCCCAGCGAGACGTAGCCGCCGGAGTTCACCAGATCCCAGCCGTTGAGCGAAGACGCATAAACCGTTTCGTCCTTTTGCACGCTGAGACGCTCAAAGGGAAGGAAAAACGCCAGCGCCATCAGCGCGAAAACGAGGGCGAGAAACAGCCAGCTTTTCTTTTGGAACATATCCGTTCCTCCTTTCCGTTTCGCCGCAAAACAGGCCCCAGCCTGGCATCAGGGGGGCCTTTTCTATTCGCAGGAAACAGAACATGCACTTCTCCCATCCAGACTGTGACTGTCGGCTCCGGAGTTACACCGGATCAGCCTTGCGGCTCGCGGGCTTTACCGCCGGTGGGGACTTTCACCCCGCCCTGAAGATGCGTTCGCTGACGCTGTATGCGGTTTTTACGTGAATTAGAATAGCCCTTTCGGGAACGGCTGTCAAGTTATTTTTGTTGAACAGCAAGGAAAGAACGAAGAACAGAAATAAAATATCGAAAATCAATAAAAATATATTGACAAGAGGTATGCGCCTGTGGTATGATCCTGTCCGAAAGGAGGTTTGGACGCCGCGGTGTATTTTTGAGACGCGAAAAGCGACATTTCGGCGGGGTACCCTTGCGCGCGGCGGCGGGGCGTGGTATCATCTCCTCACACAAGCGAGAGGAGGCGTCGATTATGACGATGTATAACAGGGAAGTTGTCGACCGGGCGCTGCCCATGGTGCGCGAGGCTGTGTATCAGCTGGAGTGCGCGCAGGACAAGCTGAACAGCGCGCGGGGCTGGGGCGTCTGGGATATCCTGGGCGGCGGGCTCATCGCGACACTGGTGAAGCACGGCAAGACCGACGACGCGAACGACTGCATCCGCCACGCCGGCCGTCTGATGGAGCGCGTTCAGAAGATGATGCCCGATATCCATGTGGGCGAGGCCCCCGTCGACGAAGGCGGCTTCGGCCGCGTGGCCGACGTGCTGTTCGACGGTCTCTTTACCGATCTGTACATGCAGGGACGTATCAACGACCAGCGCGAGGCGGTGGATCGTATGCTCCAGCGCGTGCGCCGCGTGGAGCGGGAACTCATGAGAATTGCGAATTAGAATAATCGGAGGTGTTTGAGTGAAACAGATTCTGGGCGCCCTGCTGGCGCTGATCATAGGCCTGGGCGGCTTTGCGGCAGAGAGCGAACTGCCTGTGGCGGCGGGAAACGAATTCATCATCGAGGTGCGGCTGGAGACGGCGGACGAGGTATGCACGCTGCTGTGGGAATACAGCCTGGATGGCGAGACGACCGGCACCGGCGGGGTCTGCAACGCGGACATGAAGACGCCTCTGGCTGGGACGCTTTATCAGCAGTTTCAGGCGGAGGACTTCCCGGAGGAGGCTGACCTTTCCGGCTTCTCCATCGCATTCTCGCTGAGCGGCGAGTTCGAGGGCGACGAGGCTATCCCCGCG
>JAFZRB010000429.1 GCA_017620115.1 Clostridia bacterium
ATCGGCCATTTCGACAAGATGACCATGCCGCACGGCGAGGAAGCCATGCGCGCCGAGTTCGAGCGCCTGCTGCCCGTGATGCGGCAGGGCGGCTTCGCCCCCTCCGTCGACCACCAGACGCCGCCGGGGGTGTCGCTGGAGAACTATTATATCTATCTGAGACTCTTCCGCGAATACGCCGAAAAGGCGGCGCGATGAAAGAGGGTTACTGCGACAAGCTACTGACCTTCAAAAGCAGAGAAGAGGTGTGCGCATGAAACTGGGAAAGCTGAAAGAAATTGATATTCGCAAGGTATGGGAGCATGAACAGTTCGACTTTTCCAAATGGCTCGCCAGTGAAAGCAACATTCAGGAATTGGGTGATGTGCTGAACCTGTCATTGACGAATGTTGAAACGGAGAAATTTGTCGGCAACTATCGCTGCGACATTCTCTGTCAGGATGAATTGACAGGAAAAACGGTTTTGATTGAAAACCAGTTAGAACCTTCAAATCATGACCACCTGGGGAAAATCATCACTTATGCTTCTGGGCTTGATGCGGCTGTCGTTGTCTGGATTGTTGCCGAAGCGCGGGAAGAACATGCAAGCGCCATCGAATGGCTGAACAAGCATACTGATGAAGAAGTTTCATTTTTCCTGTTGGAAATACATGCCTATACAATAGGGGATTCTGTGCCTGCGCCGCAGTTCCGCATCGTGGAGCAGCCAAATGATTTTGCAAAGGCCGCCAAAAGTCTGTCGCAAAAAGGTGAATTGAATGAAACGCAAACATGCCGACTTGAATTCTGGACGAAGCTGAATGAAGTCATAGACCAAAGGGGAAAACCTTTCAATAAACGGAAACCATCAACTGACCATTGGTATTCTGTTGCTGTGGGTACTTCACAATGCCATATTTCTATTGAACTTGTGAATAAAGACCACAAAATCAGGATTGGTCTTTGGATTTTCGATAACAAAGAATTGTTTGATACATTCGCGGAACACAAAGAAGAAATAGAGAAAGCCGTAGGATTTGCACTGGATTGGGATAGATTGGAAGGTAAGAAAGCATCTGTTATCAGTACAGATATTCCTGGATTGAACTTTAGCAAGCAGGACAATTACCCTGAACTCATGGATGAAATCATTGACAAAGTGCTGTTGTTCAAAAAAGCATTCACGCCCTACATCTGATTTCAAATCAAGGGTTGCCAGAGATGATGACTATTCCTCCAGTATATTCACCACCACCTGGCAGGCACACAATGATTCCGATACATTTTTCGGGCTTAGACAAATAATAGGAAGGCCCTCGAAAACATGAATAACACTCACTGAAGAAACAGCGGAAGCCCTTAAACAGGCCTCCGCCGTTTCATTATGTCATTATGCTTCAATACTTCCCCGCTTTTTTGACTTCCTCCACGATCGCCGTCATGTTTTCCAGCGACACGGAGTTCGGGATGGAGTGGTCTGAGGAGAAGATATAGCCGCCGTCCTGCTTCAATGCGGGCACCGTGCGCTCGATCTCGCTCACGATGGCGTCCTTCTGATCCCACAGCACCGCGTTCACGCCGCCGTGCAGCACCAGTTTGTCGCCGTACTTCCGCTTGAGTTCGAGGGGCTTCATGCCGGCTTTGACCTCCAGCGGATTGAGGCAGTCTATGCCGATGTCGATGAGGTCGTCCACGCGGGTCATCACGTCGCCGCAGGAATGCAGGTGGGCGTAAATGCCCCTCTCGTGCGCCCACTCCACGGCGCGCCGGTGCACCGGCTTGAGCAGCTCGCGGTACATTTCATTCGAGAAGAATGTTGTGCCCTTGTAGCCCATGTCGTCCGGCCAGTAGATGGCGTCGAAGCGGTAACCCGCGTCCCACACGCGCTCGAACAGCGCAATGCAGCGGTCGAGGTAGGTGTTGAACATGTCCACTACCCACTCCGGCTCCTCGTACATGGCGACGAGCACGGTCTCCGTGCCGGCCATCCAGGAATGCGTCACGTCGAAGCCAAACCAGAAATTCGCCTCGATCCAGCGGCCCTCGGCCAGCCAGCGGGCGTAGTTCTCCTTCAGCCGCCGCCATGGGATGCGGTCGTCCTCCAGCGTCATGCGGCGCTTGGCCTCTTCCCAGGCTTCCGGCGTGGTTACTTTGTAGTCCAGGAATTCAGGCGTGGAGTCCAGTTCCTTGAAGTTCTTCAGCGTCACGCCCCAGTTGGTCGTCACGATCTGGTAGCGCTCCGTGTCCTCCAGCACCTTCACCTCGTAGCGCGGGGTTATGTCGACGCCGATGCCTTCAACCTTGTCGACATCGAAAAAATCGCGCCAGTCGACGCCCTCGGGCATGCCCTCCGCGCGCCAGCGCCTGAGCGTCCCGGCCCAGGGAGAATCGATGATCGGGACGCGATCGGCCTCGCGGTGTTCATACATCCTTTGAAAACGCTCGCGGGTTGTCATGAGTCACGCCTCCGGAAAAAACATCTGATCCATGTAATTCTCGTTGAATCTGGGATTGCCGCCCAGGTTCACGTGGCGGGAGAGCGAAGCGATCTCGCGCGTCCTCTCGAGCCTGTGTCCGTTCAGCAGAAGCTCGGCCGCGCCGGAAAGCGCCGCGTTGCCCAGAACCTTCACGCGCGAGGCCAGCTCCGCCGGGAACAGCCCGATGGCCGCCGCGCTGTTGACGTTCAGGTGGCTGCCGAAGCCGCCGGCGATGTAAAGCGTGCGCACATCCCGCGCGCTCACGCCCGCCGTGTCCAGCAGCGTCTCGATGCCCGCCGCAATGGCGGCCTTCGCCAGCTGCACCGCGCGGATGTCGCGGGGCTGCAGGGAAACGCCGTCCGCCAGCGGGAACTCGTCTTCCTCCAGCGCGCCGGTCTCGTCGATGAGGCCCAGCGCCAGCCCGGCGGCCACCGCGTCGATCAGGCCGGAGCCGCATACGCCAACCGCCGGTCCGTCGCCGATGGTATGGATTTTCAGAGCGCCGTCCTCCGTCCACACCCTGTCGATCGCGCCTCGCACGCTGCCGCAGCCGCAGGAAATGCCCGCGCCTTCGAAGGCCGGCCCCGCGGCAGTGGAGGTCACCAGCAGCTCGCCGCCTTTCCAGAGCGACAATTCGCCATTGGTGCCCGCGTCGCATAAAAGGGATATCTCGTTTGATTCGCACTGTCCGCTCGCCAGCACGGCGCATGTGATGTCCGCGCCGACGAAGGAGTGCATGCAGCGCGGCAAATACGCCGTTGTGCCGAGCAAGGAGACGCGTTCATCGAACAGGCAGTCCGCCTCGAACGGCGCGTGGGACAGCGCTTCGGGGCTGCGGCCGGTCAGCAGGTACAGCATCGTCGTGTTGCCGGTGACCACCATCGAGGCCACGTCGCCGACAGCCACGCCGGCCTGCGCGCACACCTGACCCAGCAGCGCGTTTAACGCCCCGGTAATCTGCACGCGCAGGCGCTGCTGCCCGCCGGAAAGCGCCGCTCCAATGCGGCCCATCACGTCGGCGGCTTCCGCGGTCTGCGGATTGAGCATGCCCGCTTCTCCAGCGCACGCTCCGCTTTTCAGGTCGTAAAGCCTGAGCGCCACCGTTGTGGTGCCTATGTCCACCGCCGCGCCGAACGCGCCTTCCATCGGCGCGACAGGCGCAAACGCGCGCGCGCCGCCCGTCTCGATCTGCTCCATGGCGCGCGCTTCGGGCAGAATCACCCGCGCGTCGCCAAGGAGCACAGTCTGGCAGGCCAGCCGCGCGCCGATTTTCTGTTCCGCGGCGCTGGGCGGCGATATCCCGCCGCTCACCTCCACCGCGCATTTGCCGCAGACGCCGCGGCCGCCGCAGGGTCTGGCCAGCTCGAAGCCGCTTTCCGCAAGCGCGTCTGAAAGCAGGCTGCCGGGCTTGACCGTCGCCACCCGCTCAGCGCCGCCGCGCACGATCGTCAATTCAGCCATTATCCCGCTCCGAAAACAGCACCATGCCAAAATAGGTCACGGTATTCGCGCCGTTGATATACTTCATCGGCGTCTTTCTGGTCGTCTGGTAAACGTCCATGCCGTAGCTTTCCAGCGAGGCCAGCGCCCTGTCGGGATGGCGGCACGGCTCGTTCGTGATCTTGGCGCAGGTTTCGCACAGGCCGCACCCGCCGCCCGTCAGATGCAGCGCGTTTTCGCCCAGCACGGGCCGGAGCTCGTCGAGCAGGCGCTGGCTCAGCCTGATGAGATCCATCTTCGCCGCCGCCATGCCCTCGATGTCGTAGCTGTCCTCTATGGGCGTTATGAGCTGGTAGAAGAGGCCCCTGTCATAGCTGCGGACGCGCGCCATCAGCTCGTCGATGGGGCCAACGTCGGGCGGACAGGTGTAGCAGCGCCCGAAAACGCCGCACCGGTTGGCTTCGCACATAGCGCGGAATTCCGCGTTGAGCACGATGTCGCCCTGTTCGATCATAACCGCCTTCGTCGCGCCGCAGTCCAGCGCGATCCGGATCAGTTGCTCGTCTTTCATGGCCGCCTCGCGCGCTCAGGCGTTCGCCGCCAGGCAGAACTCCATGGCCTTGTCCGCCGCGGAGGCCGCGTCGGGCGTGTAGGCGTCCGCGCCGATCTGCTTGCAGTATTCCTCGGTCACAGGCGCGCCGCCGATCATGATCTTCACCTGATCGCGGATGCCCGCCGCCTCGGCCGCCTTCACCACGTCCGCCATGACGCCCATGGTGGTGGTCAGAAGAGCCGAGCACGCGATGATCTGGCAGTTCTGCTCCTTCGCGGTGTTCACAAAGGTATCGGGCGACACGTCGGTGCCCAGGTCGATGACCTCCAGGCCCTTGCCCTCCAGCATCATCTTCACCAGGTTCTTGCCGATGTCGTGCAGATCGCCCTGAACGGTGCCGATGCACACCCGGCCGCTGGCCTTCACGCCCTCCGCCGCCAGCAGGGGCTTCAACAGCTGAGCGCCCTGATTCATCGCGCGGGCCGCCACAAGCACCTCGGGCACGAACACTTCGTTGTTCTTGAATTTCTCGCCGATGACATTCATGCCGCTCACCAGGCCCTGTTCGAGGATATCCTGGGCGGAAATGCCCTCGTCGATGGCCTGCTGGACCAGCGCCTTCACATCCTTTGCCTTGCCGGCCTGCAGCTTCAGGGAAATGTCCTCAAGAATCATGATCTTACCTCCCAAATGAATAACGTCGTGATGCATTGATTGCATTCGTCAATAGGCCAACCGCCTATATCACTCCGCATAAATTGTACACGCTCCGCCTGAGTTAGTCAATGATATTCAGCGGGTGGCGCGCATTAATTTTCCAGATTGACTTGCCTTCCTGGCCATGCTATACTTTTTGTAAATAAAAAAAAGGGGGGGCTGAATATGCGGCGAAGCGATATCGTGCTGCTGGACGGCGCCGTGGGCACCAGCCTGTGGGAAAAAACCAATGACAAGGTGGCCGTGTGGCGTTATAACATCGAAAATCCCGCCATCGTGACGGAGCTGGCCGGGGAATACGTGGACGCGGGCGCTCAGATCATCCTCGCGAACACCTTCGGCGCAAACCGTTATGCCGTGGGCAAAACGGACTATTCGGTTCAGACCATCGTGTCCGAGGGCGTACGGCTTGCGAAGGAAGCCGTGCGCGGCCGCGCGAAGGTGGCGCTGGCGGTCGGCCCGCTGCCGATCCTGCTGGAGCCCTACGGCGACCTCACCGAGGAGGACGCCTATGCGGCGTTCGACGAGCAGATCTCAGCCGGCGTCGCCCAGAAGCCGGACGTGATCGTGCTGCAGACCTTCATGGACGCCGATATGATGCGCATCGCCGGCCAAGCCGCCGCGAAGCACAATCTACCCATCTTCTCCATGCTCACGTTCACCGAGGTCGGCAAGACCATCATGGGCCATTCCGTGGAATACTTCGTGGACGCGATGAAGGAGATCCCGCTGGCCGCCATCGGCATGAACTGCTCCCTGGGGCCGGACAAGGCCATTCCCGTGATCGGCTCCTTCCGCCAGTTTACCGATCTGCCGCTCGCCTTCAAGCCGAACGCCGGAAAGCCCATCCTGCAGGACGGCGAGCAGAAGGTGGAGTACGACATCGAAACCTTTGTGGAGGACTGCATCCCCGCGCTGGACTGCGACGTGACGTATATCGGCGGCTGCTGCGGCAGCAACGCGGCCTATATCCGCGCCCTCGGAAAGCGGATTTTCGGCCAGTGACAAAACACTCATGAGGAGGCGCACGGCATGAACCACCGCGAACGCGTCAGGGCAGTGATGCACTATGAGAACTACGACCGCCTGCCCTGCGTGGCATTTGGCTATTGGGGCGAGACGCTCGACAAATGGGCGGACGAGGGCCACATTGCCCGCGAGACCGCCGAGCTGTACAAAAAGACCGGCGACAACGGCCCTGCCGACCGGGCTATCATGGATCAGCTGGGATTCGATTTCAGCTGGCAGAGCTGCGTCAGCGGCAGCAACACGCTCTTTCCCGGCTTCGAGCACAAGGTGCTCAGGGTGGAGGCGGAC
>JAFZRB010000430.1 GCA_017620115.1 Clostridia bacterium
ATTCGGGCGGCATGCGCCAGCGCATCGTGATCGCCATCGCGCTCAGCTGCCAGCCGAAGATCCTCATCTGCGACGAGCCGACCACCGCGCTGGACGTGACCATCCAGGCGCTGATCATCCGGCTCATCAAGGATCTCCAGCGCGATCTGGGTTTCACAACGGTCTATATCACGCACGACCTGGGCGTGGTGGCCAACGTGGCCGAGCGCGTGGCCGTGCTGTACGCCGGCCAGATCGTGGAAATCGGCACGGTGGAAGAGATCTTCTACGATCCGAGGCATCCCTATACCTGGGCGCTGCTCTCCTCGCTGCCGCAGCTGACGGAGAAGGATTCCGATCTTTTCTCCATTCCCGGCACGCCGCCGTCGCTGTACAACAAGATCGTGGGCGACGCTTTCGCGCCGCGGAACCAGTACGCCATGGCCATCGACCTGGTCGAGGAGCCGCCCATGTTCAGGGTGAGCGATACCCACTGGGCCAAGACCTGGCTGCTCGATCCCCGCGCGCCCAAAACCGAGGCGCCCAAAAATATCCAGAATCTGCACGAGAAGATGGCGAGAATTTACGCGGCGACGGATTTTGAGGAATAAGGAGAGAAGAACATGGAAATGAGCAACCGGGAAGTTCTGCTTTCCATTCAGAATCTGGACGTGGTGTTCAAGCAGGGCAAAAACCGCTTCAAAGCCGTGGACAACGTGAGCTTCGATATCTGCAAGGGCGAAACGCTGTCGCTGGTGGGCGAGTCCGGCTCGGGCAAGACCACCATCGGCCGCGCCATCGTGCGCATCAATCCCTGCTCAAACGGCGCCATCTATTTCAAAGGCGAGAAGATTTCGGGCAAGCTGTCGCACAAAAAGGATCAGGAGGTCATCCGCAAGATCCAGATGGTGTTCCAGGACCCCGCGGCCTCGCTGAACGAGCGCGCCACCATCGAATACATCATCTCCGAAGGCCTGTACAACTTCCATCTGTTCACCGACGAGAAGGACAGGATGGAGAAGGTGGAACGCGCCATCAACGACGTGGGCCTGCTGCCGGAGCATCTCACCCGCTATCCCCATGAGTTTTCCGGCGGCCAGCGCCAGCGCGTGGGCCTGGCGCGCTCCATCGTGATGGAGCCCGAGCTGATCATAGCGGACGAACCCATCTCGGCGCTGGACGTGTCGATCCGCGCGCAGGTGCTGAATCTTCTGAAGAAATTCCAGCGCGAGCGCGGATTGACGTATCTGTTCATCGCGCACGACCTGTCCATCGTGCGCTTCATCAGCGACCGCATTGTGGTCATCTACAAGGGGCGGATCATGGAAATTGCGGAGACGGAGGAACTGTTCAAATACCCGCTCCATCCATATACGCATTCGCTGATGTCCGCGATCCCGATCCCCGATCCGATTCTGGAAAAGAAGAAAAAGCTGTTCATTTACACGCCGTATGAATACGGCGAGAACGACAGGCCGACCCTGACCGACATCGGAAACGGCCACATGGTTTATGGCAGCGCGGCGGAAATCGAAGAATACAGGCGCGTCAGGTTTGGATGAGCGCTCAGGGGGCTGTCACGGGCGGTGACAGCCTCTTTTGCGACGGGAGGGGTGCGCGGTGGCGCGTGATAAAAAGATATGGATCAGGCTGGCGCTGTTTATCCTGGCGGCCGCCGTCGCCGTGGGTTCATTTACCCATGGCGTCCTGTCGCTGGTTCATCGGGAGAGCGGCTGGTATGAGATCGAGCCGGACGCCGCCACCCGCGCCGTGACGTATGACAGCGGTATCCGCCTGCTCTATTACAGCGAGGGCGGCAGCAGCGCCATCCGGCAGGAGACCAGCGCTGTGCAGAAGGCGTTTTCAGTCAGCCTGCTGCGCTATGACAAGCTGCTGGACGCGAAAAACGAATTCGAGGATTCGGTCAATATCGCCTCGATCATTGCGGCGGACGGCGAGCCGGTTTTCATCGACGAGGCGCTGTACGAGGTGCTGGCCGACGCGCTGGCGAAAACGGCGCGGAAGCAGGGCTACAGCGTGTTCGCCGGAGCGCTGTGGCGCGAATGGGAAACGCTTTTGTATCTCGACGAGCCGCAGCTCTACGATCCGGCCAACGACGCGCACGAGGCGGCCCGCATCGCCGCGCTGGCGGACGCCGTCGGCCATGAGGACTGGTTCAGCCTGATGCTCGCCGATGATGACGGATTCGCGGCCGCGTTCACGGTGTCGCGGGAATACCGCGATTTCGAGGCGGCGTATGAACTCGACGCGCCGGCGCTCGATCTGAACGCGCTGCGCGAGGCGTATCTGATGCGGCTTGTGGCGCGGGACATGGCGGCGCAGGGCTTCACCAGGGGCTATCTGTACACGGAGGACGGCCTCACGGCGCTGCTGGACGCGGACACCTACCGCTTCGACCTGCTGGGCTTCACGGACGGCGCGCCTGTGCGCGTCGCCGCGCTGCCCGTGGATGGCCCCGCGGCGTTCTGCCAGTTCACCGCCTTCCGGCCCGGCGAGGGGCAATACGGCTGGTACGCCGTGGAGACGGAGGCGGGAACCCTTCTGCGCCACCCGCGCTTCGACGCCCGCACGGGCGGCTTTCACGACGTGCTGCTGAGCGTGGCGCTGGCCTCCGGCGAGCGCGATATCGTCGATCTGGCGTACGAGGCCGTCGAGCTGTTCGCGATGGACAGCCGCGCCGCGGTGCAGGCGCGCATCGCGCAGGACGCGGGAACGGACGCGGCCTGGATCTGGCGGGACGACGGCGCGAAGACGCTCTTTACGACCGGGGCGGTTCAGAATGCCGGGCCGGATGAGGCGGGCGGCTGGAGCGTCGCCCTGGTTCATCCCGGAGAGTGACGCCGGCTTACGGCGTTTCGATCAACGATAAAAGAACCCATCCGGCTGAAATCGGCCGGACGGGTTCTTTTATTCCGGATGAAGGGAGGATCAATCCTCGTCTTCCTCTTCGCGCTTGCTGCTCTCGATGATCTTCTTGGCGTCGGCTTCCGGCACCTGCTCGTAGCGCTCGAAGCGCATGGTGAAGGAGCCGCGCGCCTGCGTCATGGAGCGCAGGTCGGTCGCGTACTTGAACATTTCGCCCTGGGGCACTTCGGCGGTGACGCGCTGCAGGCCGTCCACCTGGTCCATGCCCATCACGCGGCCGCGGCGCTTGTTCATGTCGCCGATGATATCGCCCATGTACTCGTCGGGCACCATGACCTCGACGTGATAGATCGGCTCGAGCAGCACGGGGCTGGCGCCGGTCAGCTGCTTGAAGGCCAAGCGGGCCGCGGTCTTGAACGCCATTTCGGAGGAATCGACCGGATGATAGCCGCCATCGTACAGCTGCGCGGTCAGGCCGACGACCGGGAAGCCGGCC
>JAFZRB010000431.1 GCA_017620115.1 Clostridia bacterium
CCCAGGAACACCGTGCAGGCCACGCGGCCAGGGTAGTCCAGCAGGGTCATTTTTTGAAGGCCGTGGATTTTCATGGAAACTCCTTTCGGGGGAAAAGAAAACAGCCCCCATCAATAAATCAGAAAGAATTCATTTCAGACCGCGCTTATCAAAATGGGCGTCGAAGTACGTCTCTTCTCCCCATTTCTGATATCGCGTCTTCCTGTCCTGCGAAAACCCAAACTTGCGGAGAAGGGCGACCGACGCCCTGTTCGCGTCCGCCACCTCGCCGCTGACGGAGACACCGCCCTCCGCCCTGATCCAGCGGAGCAGCGCTTCCAGCATTTCGGTGCAAAGGCCCTGTCGCCAATGCTCTTTGGCGATGCAGTAGCCGATATCATAGTTCCCGTTCTCGGGAAAAGCGCAGCAGGTTCCGACGCTCAGTCCGGTTTCCTTCAGCTCGGCGATCAGATAATACCCATCCCGCTCGTCTTTCATCCCGTCAAGACAGGCGCGGTATCTTTCATCGATGTTTTCCCGGGCGGGATCGCTCATGTATTTCCCGTTTTCCTCGTCGCACCACAGGGAGACGCAGAAATCCTTATCGCTTTCCCGGTACGAGCGAATGATCAGCCTCGGCGATTCCAGGTTCTTTTTGAGTTCCATGATATCCTCCCATTACGCCCCTGCCAGCACGTGCAGGTTCCGAATCTCCGCGTCCTGTATGCCGTCGTTCACGGAAAAGGCGTGCTGCTCCAGGTCGCCGCACTCGGCCTTCGTGAGGCCCTGCGCCTTCAGCTCGGCGATAATATCCGCCATCATACCCTCCATCACCCCGCGCTTTTCCCGCGCCGTCTCGCCGTCGTTGCCGGTGGTGAGGAGGTATTCCATGAGCTCAGCCAGCAGGCTCAGCTTCGGCAGCGCGCGCAGGGCGCGGAAGGCCCATTTGTAATAGGGCTGCCACGCGCCGTTCAGCAGGAACACCGCGCGCATGGCGTGCTTCACGAATTCGATCGCGGCCAGCTGCGCCGCGCCCGTCTCCCCATGGGCCAGGCAGCGGGCGTAGTTGTAGGGCCCGGCCTGGGCCATCATGAGAAGGCTCCCCGAGAGCTTCTTGCGGCGGATGTCCTCCGGGCAGCGGGCCAGTCCCGCGCGGATGCGCGTCAGCTCGCCCGGTCCGTCGTAAAACACCTCGCCGTTGACCGCCTCGGCCAGCGCGTGCTCCGGCACGGTCAGCCATTGGCGGACGGTGAGCGCCCCGTCCGGCGCGCCGGTTTTCTCCGCAAAGAAATCCGCCATGCGCAGCACGCCGCGCCGCGCGCCGCCAGCGGGCTGCACCAGGCCGCGTTTGAGGCCCATGAATTCCCGCGGCAGCTTCGCGCAGGCGCGTTCCAGCAGGAAGGCCGCGCGGCGGTCGATTTTGTCCTCGCCGGGCAGCAGCACGCAAAAGCCCGGCTCGAAGTCGTGGTCGCGGGAGACCTCGTCGTCAAAGCCGAAGCATTCCGAGCCGCTGCCGAACAGCCCCACGGCGATCAGCGGCAGCAGCTCCGGGAACTGCGCTTTCAGCATGGGCGCGCCATACGTTTCATAATAGGCGCGGCAGATGTCAAGCCCCCGCATAGATGCGCTCCGCCTCCCCCTTCAGCTTTTCCGCCTCGGCAAACCAGCCGTAATAGTCGAACGTGGGCGCGCACTTCTCGCACACGAAGGCGTAATAGCCGTCGCGCGGCGCGGCAAAACCGTCCAGCAGGCCGGCCGCCCGCTCCAGCAGCGCATCAATCCGCGCTTCGCCGCATTCCATGCCGTCGCGCGACGCGATGAGATCGGCCATGTTCAGGCAGGTGATGGCCTGCTCCAGCGCGCCGCCCTCAACCGTTTCCATTCGCGCCATGGCCTTTTCATACAGGGCGAGGGCCTCGTCCCAGCGCCTCAGTGCGGCGCAGGCCAGCGCCATATTGTTATACAGCCCGCCGAGCAGCCGGGGCTGGGTGTGCGCGCTGGATTCGTAGATGGGCCGCGCCCGTTCAAACAGCGCCAGCGCGCGCTCGTTCTCGCCGAAGGCGCTGAGGGCCGTGGCGGCGTTCACGCAGGTGGTTCCCGCGCTGATGGCGCCGCCGTAATCCAGCCGGTCGAGCAGGGCGAGCGCCGCGTCCACATTCTCGACGGCTTTTTCGCGTTCGCCCGTCTTGCGGTAATGGCCGATCAGCTCGTTTCTCACCGTCAGCTCGCCGCGCAGGTCGCCGCCCTGCCGGGCCTCCGCCAGCCAGTAGTTCAGGTGCCGCTCCGCGCCGGCGTAGTCGCGGCGGCTCATGTATTCGTCCAGCTTGTCGATCACCCGCCGCTGGGGAATGGGCCGGATGCCCGGCTGGCCGGGCGCGTCATGCTCGTTCATGAATGATCCCTCTCCGACAATGTCGTTGGCTCAAGCAGCCTGCCGAACGGGCGGCGCTTCGGTATCATTTTACACCTTCCGGGGAGAAATCGCAATGCGCAAATGGAGAGCAAGCAGGGCGGTCTCATTTGATCCAGTAAATTGGAGTTTGTTGAAGTGATAAAACCTTGCCTTCCCCTTCGAGGGGAAGGTGCCTCGTGAGAGGCGGATGAGGTGTTAGCCCAGCTCTTTGCTTTCTATCGCAATAGGATGCTGGTCGCGACGATAACACCTCATCAGTCGCCTGCGGCGACAGCTTCCCCTCCAGGGGAAGCCCCTTTGAGCCCAGCAAACTCCAATTTGTTTGACTGCTTTTTAAATGAGACGGCCCTGGGAGGGCAAGACAGCATACTTTCCCCGCGCGCTCCTTCCGCCCCGCCGCGAAAAA
>JAFZRB010000009.1 GCA_017620115.1 Clostridia bacterium
GAGCAGACGCTCAACCAGCTGCTGGTCGAAATGGACGGCTTTGAGACCAACGTGGGCATCATCGTGATGGCGGCGACCAACCGCGCCGACATCCTCGACCCGGCCCTGCTGCGTCCGGGCCGTTTCGACCGCCAGATCGTGGTCAATTACCCGGACGTGAAGGGCCGCGAGGAGATCTTGAAGATCCACGCCAAGGGCAAGCCGCTGGCCGAGGACGTCGACCTGAGCGTCATCGCCCGGCGCACGCCGTATTTCACCGGCGCGGATCTCGAAAACGTGCTCAACGAAGCGGCCATTCTCACAGCCCGCGCGCACGGCACGAAGATCGAAATGCATACCATCGAGGAGGCCATCACGCGCGTGAGCGCCGGCCCCGAAAAGAAGAGCCACAAGGTGACGGAGCGCGACAAGCGCCTGGTGGCCTATCACGAGGCGGGCCACGCCGTGGTCATGCACTACATTCCCGAGTGCGACCGCGTGCACGAGGTGTCGATCATCCCGCGCGGCAAGGGCGCGGGCGGCTACACCATGTGGCTGCCGGACGAGGAGACCAGCTATATCACCAGCGCCCGCCTGACCGCGCAGATCGCGGGCTCGCTGGGCGGCCACTGCGCCGAAAAGCTGATGTTCGGCGACGTGTCGACCGGCTCCTCGAGCGACCTCAAGCACGCGACGGAGATCGCGCGCAGCATGGTGACCGAATACGGCATGAGCTCCAAGCTCGGCCCGATGTTCCTGGGCGGGGAGCAGGAGGTATTTTTGGGCCGCAACTTCTCGCGCACCAGCTTGAACATATCCGAGGAAATGAGCTGCGTCATCGATCGGGAAGTGCACAACCTGCTGGAGAACGGCCTGGAGAGGGCGACATCCATCCTGCAGGCGCATCACGATAAGCTGGACTCCGTCGCAGCGGCGCTGATCGATCGGGAAAAACTGGATCAGGCCGAGTTTGAGGCGATCATGAATGCGACGCCCGCCATCGAGGCGCCCGTGGAAAGCGAAGCGGATGGCGATGAACAGCACTAACAGGGACGATTCGGTCAAATTCGACTTGCATATACACACCACCGCCTCCGACGGCACCGATTCGCCGGAGGCTGTGGTTGAGCTTGCGGCCAGGAATGGCTTTTCCACGATCGCCGTTACCGATCACGACACCATGCGCGGCGTGCCCGAAGCGCGGCGCGCCGGGAGACGGCTGGGCGTCAGGGTCATTCCGGGCGTGGAAATCAGCGCGGGCGGCGCGGTGGAGGTTCATGTTCTGGGCTACGGCGTGAAGGACGCCGCGCGCATGGAAGAAGCGTTGGCCCGGATGTGCTCCATGCGCGAAACGCGGATGGAGCAGATGGTCGAAAAGATACGCGCGCTGGGCATCGACATAGAGCTCGATCAGGTTACGGCGCTGTCGGCGGGCACCGTCGGGCGCTCCCACCTGGCGCGCGTGCTGGTTCAGAAGGGCGTCGTGCGCGACGTGCGCGAGGCGTTCGTGCGCTATCTCGCGCCGGGCCGGCCGGCCTATGTGGCGCGGGAAAAGCTGAAAGTGGAGGAGGCCGTTCAGCTCATCAGGGCGTGCGGCGGCCTGGCGGGCATCGCCCATCCCGGGCAGAACCACGGCGAGGCGTATTGGGGCGCGGAGCGCTTCCGGGCGCTGAAGCCTTTGGGGCTAAAGTGCATCGAATGCTATCACATGGCGCATTCCGCGGCCGTGGCGGCGGGCTTTGAGCGCATCGCGCGCTCGGAAGACCTGCTGGTCACCGGCGGGAGCGATTATCACGGCCAGGTGAAGGCCGTCACACTGGGCGACGGCATGAAGCTCTGGCGAAACAGGGAATCCGATTTCAAGCGTTTTTTGGAAGCTTTGGGAGAAAACGTATGACTCAGCAGGGACAGAAGGCAAAGGGAGGCTACGGAGCGCGGCAGAACGCGCGCAGGCGGAGGAAAAGAGTACGCGCCGCGATCATACTGGCTGCCGCGGCGGCGCTGGTCGTCCTGGGCTTTATGGCCGTCAAATGGACGAATGAACTCCGCGAGGCGCAGGAGCTTGAGAGGGAAGTGAACGCGCATCAGGATACCTTCCAGGAAGGCGTGTCGATCAACGGGCAGATCCTCACCGGCTACAGCCGCGAGGAAGCGCAGGCGCTGCTGGACAGCTACTACGAGGCGTCGCTGAACGCGGAAATCGTCCTTACCTTTGGCGAAAAGAGCTGGCGCTTTACACCGCGCGACATAGGCGCGGCCATCGACACAGAAGGTCAGCTGGAAACCGCCTGGCAGTACGGACGCCAGGGCGATATGCTCGAACGGCTGACTGAGATCCGCGCGCTGCGCGAGGAGCCGGTCGATCTGGAAGTGGCACTGTCATACGATCGTAGCGCGCTGGAAGTGCTGGCGCGGTCCATAAAGGCGGAAGTCGATACGGAACCCGTCAACGCGACGATGCAGATCGTGGAGGTTGAGAAGTTTACCTATACCGATTCCTCCGTGGGCTACCGGCTGGACGTCGAAGCGCTGGTCGAACAGCTGGAGGAAATGATCCGCAGCGGCGAGAGCGGCGAAGTGGCGCTGGAACCGGAAGTGCTGGAGCCGGAGGTGAGCCGCGAGGCGCTGGAATCCTCCACGCTGCTGCTGGGTGAATGCTATACGACCCTCGGCGACAGCAGCGGCTCGCGCATCAGCAACGTGAACCTGGCGCTGAGCGCCTTCAACTTCAAAAGCATCGACGCGGGCAAGACGGTGTCGTTCAATCGCGTCGTGGGCAAACGCACGGAAGAAAACGGCTTCAAGCAGGCGCCCGAGTACGCCGGCACGACCATCCAGACCGGCATCGGCGGCGGCACCTGCCAGGCCAGCACAACGCTGTACGGCGCGCTGATCCGCGCGGGACTGCAGATCCTCGAACGCTATCCCCACACGATGACCGTGGGCTATGTGCCGGGCAGTCAGGACGCGGCCGTGAGCGACGACAAGGACCTCCGCTTCAAGAATACCACCGAGAGCAAGATCTATATTTTCGCCTATGTGGACATGCGGCGCGAATGCGCGGTTTGCAAGATATACGGGAAACCCATCGATCCCAACGTGACCATCGACATCGAGTCGAACGTGCTGCAGACGGACATCGGCGGAGGCAGCATCGTCTACATGGACGACGTGGAGGGCAGGCGCGTGTGGTACAAGGACGATCCGCCGGTACTCTACAAGGCGGGCAAGCCGGGCATGCGCAGCGAAGCCTACCGCGTCTATTCCGACGCCACGACGGGCGAAGAGATTCGCCGCGAAAAGCTCTCGACGGACTACTACCAGCCGGAGAGCGATACTTATCTGCGCGGCATACACGACCGGTAAACGGGAAATGACCGGGGCTTTGACAAAGAGCCCGCCAGGGAGGGCTCAGTAGTTTTTGCGCGTGGAGCGCTTAATATACGAAGGGGGATATGAACTCATGGTAGGGAATGCGAACGTATCCATTTTTGCGGGAAGCGGCGGGCGCGC
>JAFZRB010000055.1 GCA_017620115.1 Clostridia bacterium
GCCACCACGATCACGCTTACCATGGTGATGATGAACGTGGCGCTTTCGAATCTCTTCGGCGTGGGCGGCGGCAGCCTGGTCGCGCGGCTGATGGGCGCGGGCCGGGCGGACGAGGCGAAGCGCGCCAGCGCGTTCAGCGTGTACGGCGCCGTGGGCATCGCCCTTTTGTATTCGCTGCTGATCGGGCTGTTCCTCGACCCGGTGCTGCGGTTCCTGGGCGCGTCCGACGCCACCATCGGCTACGCGCGCGGTTACGCGCGGATCGTGATCGTGATCGGCAGCCTGCCCTCGATCCTCTCGCTGACGCTGGCCCACCTGCTGCGCAACGCGGGCTTTTCCAGCAAGGCCAGCATCGGCCTGAGCGGCGGCGGCATACTCAACGTGGCGCTCGATCCGCTGTTCATGTTCGCGATCATGCCCAGGGGGCAGGAAGTCGTGGGCGCGGCCGTCGCCACCGCGCTGTCGAACGCGATCGCCTGCGGGTATCTGCTGTACGCGTACCGGAAGGCCTCGAAGGAGGCGCCCCTGAGCATGCGGCCCGGCGAAGCCCGGCGGGCCGAACGGGAAAGCGTCCGGGCGGTGTTCTCCGTGGGCGTGCCCTCCGCGGTGCTCACGGGGCTGTTCGACGTGGCGAGCATCTGCGTGAACATCATCGCCGCCGCGCACAACGACCTGGTGCTGGCGGGCATGGGCATCGTGGTGAAGGTGGAGCGCATCCCCAACGCCATCAACGTGGGCCTGTGCCAGGGCATGCTGCCCATCGTGGCCTACAACTACGCCTCCGGCGACCACGAGCGCATGAAGAAAGTGATTAACGCGGCGCGGAAGACGGGCCTTTTGATCGCGGCCCTGTGCATTCTGCTGTTCGAGGTATTCGCCGGCCAGGCGGCCCGCCTGTTCCTGAGCACCTCGGCGGGCGACGTGGAATCCGCGCTGCTCACGGTGGGCTACGCCGCGCTGTTTCTGCGCATCCGCTGCGCGGCTTCGCCGGTTCAGTTCATCAACTACCACACGTCTTTCTGCCTTCAGGCCATGGGCAACGGCAAGGGCACGCTGCTGCACGCCTTCGTGCGCGAGCTGGTGTTCTACATCCCGTTCATGTTCATCCTCGACAGGCTGTTCGGGGAAACGGGCCTGGCGGCGGCGCTGCCCGTGGGCGAGGCGTGCGGCGCGGCGTTCGCGCTGTGGCTGCTGCATAACTGGCTGAAGAAAAAGGGCCGGCCGGCCGCGGCCCGATAGCGCATACGACGATTCTGGGAGGAATGGATCATGACGACGGACATTCGGGCGGCCCGCGCGCTGCTGGACAAACTGCCCCGCGCGCGGCTGGGGTTCTTTCCCACGCCGCTCTACAGGCTCGACCGGCTGTCGGATCAGCTGGGCGTCGAGCTCTACATCAAGCGCGACGACTTCACGGGCATGAACCTGTTCGGCGGCAACAAGATACGCAAGCTGGAATACCTGCTGGGCGCGGCGGCCGGCGAAGGCGCGGAATACGCCGTGACCTATGGCGCGACGCAGTCCAACCACGCCATGGAGACCGCGGCGGCCTGCCGCCGGCTGGGCATGACGCCCATACTGTACCTCACCGCCGTCGTTCGGCCGGACGAGGCGGGCCTGCGCGCCAACCTGCTGCTGGACCGCGTGCTGGGCGCAGAGACGCACATCGTGCCCATCGGGCCGGGCGAAACGGAGGCGCAGGCCGAGGAACGCTCCTTCCGCATGGGCGCGGCGCGCGCCGCCGAGCTGAACGCCGCGGGTCATCGCTGCGCGGATATCCCCATGGGCGGCGCAAACCCGCTTGGCTCCGTGGGCTTCGCGGCGGGCATGGTCGAGATGGCGGAGCAGGCGCAGGCCATGGGCGTGCGCTTTTCGCGCGTCTATCACGCCACCGGCACGGGCGGTACCATGGCGGGCCTGCACGCGGGCCGCTCGCTGCTGGGGATGGATACGGAGATCGTCTCCGTGGCGGTCAGTCCGAAGGAAAAAGACGCCTATCTGGACAAGGTGTGCGGCCTGAGCGCGAACGCGCTGGCGCTGATCGAAAGCGAAAGAAAGCCGGATCGCGCAGCCATGCGGCTGGATCTCACCCAGTGGCAGCCGGGCTACGAGCAGCCCAGCGAGGCCGCCAGCGAGGCCATCCGCACGCTGGCGCAGACCGAGGGCCTGTTCGTCGATCCGGTATACACCGGCAAGGCGCTGGCTGCGCTGCTGGCCGACGCGCGGGAGGGCCGCATGCCGGAGGGCCCCGTGCTGTTCTGGCACACCGGCGGCGCGACGGCGCTGTTTGCGGAACCGGAGATCCTGGGCGATCTCTGCCGGTAAGACATCAGGAAAGATATTATCAGACAAGGACAGAAGAAGGAGAGGATAGTCATGACGAAGAGATACTGCCTGCTGGTCGCGCTGCTGCTGGCGCTGCTCGCGCTGAATGGAGCCGCGCGGGCGGACTGGGACGAAATATACTACGGCGACATGATGGTGGTGAACTGCGAGGAATGGGTCTCGCTGCGCGAGGTGCCCGGAACGGGCGGAGACCGGCTGGCCAAGGTGCCCCTCGGCGCGATGGTGGCGGAGGCGGAGTGGGTTCCGCTGTACGATCAGTATGTCTACTGCCGTTTCGGCGGGCAGTGGGGCTACGTGCTGTCGAAGTACCTGCGGCCGGAGGACGAGGGCGGTTTCGCGGTCGTGCTGGACGAGACGAGGGACGGCCTGGAGGTCGTGGCCGTGCGCTCTTATGAGGACTCATATGAATCGCTGCTGGCCTACGCCGTGGACGAACAGGGCAAAGTGGTCTGGTCACACCGGACCGTGCCCGTTGAGATCACGGAGCTGGACCGCACGGCGGCCTTTATCGGCGGCACGGCGCAGGAACCCCGCGTGATGGTCTATAACACGGAAGAGGGCCTGACGGCGCTGGATCTCTTCACCGGCGAGGCGCTCTGGACGCTCGCGCGTCAGGATGTCTGGCTGGGCGCCAGCCTGAGCTGCGCCATGACGGAGGACGGCACGATGTATATCGGCGGCTACTACGGCCCGGACCCCGTGGCCATCGACGTAGACGGCCGCGTGCTGTGGCAGGCTGACAGCGGCTCGGACGACATCTTCTGGCTGTATGAGATCGAGCTGACCGACGAGGGCGTCGCCGCGCATTACGACTCCTTCCCCGATTCGACGGTGGGCGGCTGGGTGGTCTACGGGCTGGACGGCACGGTCAAGGAATTGTGTGGCGAATGACCGGCCGGCGGCGGCGCGTATGCGAGGAGGCGAATGGTATGAATATCGCGTTTGCGGGCTTCAGGCATGCCCATATCTACGGGCTGTATACAAAGGCGAAGGAAACGCCCGGCGTCCGGATCGCCGGAGCGTGGGAGGAAGACGCGGCGGCGCGGCTAGAGGCGCAGAAAACCGTCGCAGAGCCGTTCTACGGCAGCTTTGACGAGCTGCTCGCCGACCCGCGCGTGGACGCGGTGGCCGTAGGCGACTACTTTGGCATCCGCGGCGAGCGCGCCATCCGGGCGCTGGAAGCGGGCAAGAGCGTCATTGCCGACAAGCCGCTGTGCGTCTCGCTTGCCGAACTGGAAAAGATCCGCGCGCTGGCGCTCGAGAAGCGGCTGAACGTGGGCTGCATGCTCGATCTGCGCTACGATCCCGCCGTGCGCGCGGCGCGGCGGCTGGTTCGCGAGGGGCGGCTGGGCCGCGTTCACGCCATGGGCTTCACCGGTCAGCACCCGCTGGACTGGGGAACGCGCCCCATGTGGTATTTCGAGCCCGGCAAGCACGGCGGCACCATCAACGACATCGCCATCCACGGCGTCGACGCGCTGCGCTATATCACCTCCCTGCCATTCGTCCGCCCGGTCGCCGCGCGTACCTGGAACGCCTTCGCGGCGGAAGCGCCTTCTTTCCGCGACTGCGCGCAGTTCCTGGCGGAGTTCGGGGGCGGCGCGGGCCTGGCGGCCGACGTGTCCTATGCGGCGCAGAGCGGCACAGCGTGGCATATGCCCAGCTACTGGCGCTTCAACATCTGGGGCGAAAACGCCGCCGTCGAGTTCCGCTATGGGAGCGGCAGGGTGCTCCTCGCGGAGAAGGGCCATGACATCGAGGAGATCGCCTGCCCGCCCGTTCCGGACAACTGGCTGACCGACTTCATGAAGCCCTTCAGCGAGGAGGCGCTCCTCGACACGCTGGCCTCGCAGCAGGCCGTGCTGGAAATTCAACAGCTGGCGGACGCGTCCGCGGCGCGATGAGCGGACGCGCGGCCCTTCCGGAGGGAATGCGACATGAGCGAAACGAACAACCTGCGCGATCTGGCGAAGCAGGTCAACGAGATCGCCCGAAGCGACGTGATGAAAGAACGGCGCGCGCTCTGGCGCAGGCATAACAGCTTTCAGGGCGACAGGCCGCTCATTTACGTGCGCGCTTTCGCCGTCGACGAGTGGTTTGACAAATCCACCCTGAAATGCGAAGACCCCATGCTGCGGGGCTATGAATATCAGCTCCGTCAGACGCTGTGGCGCAGTCAGCTGGGCGACGACTACATCGTCGAGCCCTGGCTGGAGCTGGGCGCGTCGTACGTCATGCCCAACGGGGAGCGCTGGGGCGTGCCGGTGAGCCTGGGGGAGAAGCCCGTCAGCGGCGGGGCGGCGGCGTTCAGGCCCGTCCTGCTGGAGGAGGATTTTTCCTGTCTGCGCGCCGCGCCCTACGCGGTGGACGAGGCGAAGACCGCGCTGCGCCGCGAAAAGCTGGAGGAGGCGCTGGGCGGGGCGCTGCCGGTGTTTGTGTCCCGGCAGGGGCCCTACGCCATGTGGAGCGGCGATATTTCGACCGATCTGGCCAAGCTGCGCGGGCTGGAGCAGATCATGTGGGACGTATACGACAACCCGGAATGGCTGCACAGCCTGCTGGCCTTCATGCGGGACGGCATTCTCCAGAACCACCGGGACGCCGAGGCGGCGGGCGGCTTCTCGCTGGCCGATCATCAGAACCAGTGCATGCCCTACGCCCAGGAACTGGACGACCCGGATCCCGCCGTCACGGGCGTGCCGCGCGCGCGGCTGTGGCGCTTTCTGGCCGCGCAGGAGTTCACCGGCTTCAGCCCAGAAATGTTCTGGGAGTTCATCCTGCAATACCAGCAGCCCATTCTGGAGGGCTTCGGCCTGACGGCTTACGGCTGCTGCGAAAACCTGACGGACGACATCCCCTATCTGCGGCGCATCAGGAACCTACGGCGCATCGCCGTTTCGCCCTTTGCCAACGCGCGGAAATGCGCCGAGCTCATCGGCCGCGACTACATCCTCTCCTGGCGGCCGAATCCCTCGCTGATGCTGGCCACCGGGCTGGACGAGGATCTGGTGCGGCGGCACATGCGCGAACACTTCGCCATATTCAAAGAGAACCGCAGCTTCTTCGACATCACCCTCAAGGATGTGGAAACCGTCA
>JAFZRB010000056.1 GCA_017620115.1 Clostridia bacterium
AACCGACTTCCTCGCTGGACGAGAAGGAAGTGGCCATTCTCTTCTACCTGATGCGCGACCTTAATCGCCGCGGGGTGTGCATCATCTTCGTGACGCATTTCCTGGAGCAGGTCTAAGAGGTGAGCGACCGCATCACCGTTCTGCGCAACGGCGAACTCGTAGGCGAATACGCCACCGAAAACCTCCCCCAGGTGGAGCTGGTGGCCAAAATGATGGGAAAGAACCTCGACGACCTGCAGGATTTCGAGCAGGTGGGCCAGAAGAGCCGGGGCGGCGAGGAAATCGTCTACGAGGCGCGGGGCCTGTCCAGCACGGAGAGCCGCCCCTTCGACTTCCGCATCCGGCGGGGCGAGGTCAACGGCTTCACCGGCCTGCTGGGTTCGGGCCGCAGCGAGAGCGTGAGGGCCGTTTTCGGGGCCGACCGGGTGACCGGCGGCAGGGTCAAAGTGAAGGGCAAGTCCGTCCGGATCACCAATCCGCGGGAAGCCATGCGCAACGGCATCGGGTATCTTCCGGAAGACCGGAAGCGCGACGGCATCATCGCGGACCTGTCAGTGCGCGACAACATCATTCTGGCCTTGCAGGTGATGAAGGGCTTTTTCCACCCCATGTCAAAAGCGGCCATGCGGAAATTCGCCGACGAATACATCCAGGCGCTGCAGATCAAGACCGCGTCACAGGATACGCCCATCAAATCGCTGTCCGGCGGCAATCAGCAGAAGGTCATATTGGCCCGCTGGCTGCTCACCCATCCGGATTACCTGATCCTGGACGAGCCGACCCGCGGCATCGACGTGGGCACCAAGCTGGAGATCCAGAAGCTGGTGCTCCGGCTGGCTGAGGAAAACATGAGCGTCACCTTCATTTCCTCGGAGATCGAGGAAATGCTGCGCACCTGTTCCCGCCTGATCGTGATGCGCGACAGAAAGATCGTGGGCGAACTGACGGGCGACGAGATGACCCAGGCCCAGGTGATGAAGACGATTGCAGGGGGCGAAGCGTGAGATGACACAGAAACAGAAATGGACCGCGGGACTTGGCCAGCTGGTCATTCCCCTGGTGGCGCTCGGGATCCTGATCCTGTTCAATCTGTTCCGCGATCCCGGCTTTTTCAGCATAAGCGTCGCCGTCAACAACAGCGGCAACCGCGTGCTCGCCGGCAACCTGATCAGCATCATCGACAGCGCCAGCGAGCTGGCCATCATCTCCATGGGCATGACGCTGGTCACGGCGGCCTGCGGCGGCCAGGATATATCCGTCGGCGCCGTTGGCGCGATCGCGGGAGCCATATTCGTCAAGGTGCTGCTGCAGTGGGTCGGCGTCATCACCGTGCCCAGCGTGATCCTCGCGGTGCTGCTCTGCTGCCTGGCCACCATCCTCTTCAAGCTGTTCAACGGCGCGCTGGTCGCCGTGTTCAGGATCCAGCCCATGATCGCCACGCTGATCCTGTATTCCTGCGGGCGCTCCATCGCCTACTGGATCAACGGCGACGCCACGCCCCAGCTGAACAGCGCGATCATCAGCTCCATGGGCATGACGATCCCCGGCATTCCCATCCCCACGCCGATCTTCGCGGTGCTGCTGGTGGGGCTGCTGCTGGCGCTCGTGTTCAGGTTTACCAACATCCGCCTGTACACCCAGTCGGTGGGCGTCAACCAGGGCGCGGCGCGCCTGAACGGCATCAATCCCATGCTCATCAAGCTGCTCAGCTTCGTGCTGCTGGGCGTGTGCGTGGCGGTTGCCGGCGTGATCGGCGTGTGCCGGCTGGGCCAGCTGAATCACAAGACGCTGCTGGTCGACATCGAGATGGACGCCATACTGGCGGTGGCCATCGGCGGCAACAACCTGGGCGGCGGCCGGTTCAAGATCAGCGGCAGCATACTGGGCGCTTACATCATCCAGATGCTGACCACGACGCTGTACGCCATGAACGTCGCGCCCGTGAACGTCAAGACCTACAAGGCCATCGTAATCATCATCATCGTGATCGCGGGCTCTCCCATGGTCAAGAGCCGGCTGACGGCGTTCTGGAACCGCATCCACGCGCGCGGCGCGCAGCCCGCCGTTCAGGGAGGTGGACTGAAATGAGCGCAGAGAAAAAACCGCTCCAGGGCAGGCGCAGGGAGCCGATGACGGACGCCCAGCTGCTGATGACCATCAGCATCGGCATTTTCGCCGCCATGTACCTGGCCGCCATGTTCACGCTGGGCGGCGGCTTCAACAAACCGCAAATGGTGTTCGACCTGCTCAACGACAACGCCGCCCTCATCATCATTTCCTGCGCCCTGACCGTGGTCATGATCGGCGGCGGCATCAACATCAGCGTGGGCGGCGTGATCGGCCTCACGGTCATGGCCTGCGCCATGTTCCTCAACGGCTGCGGCATCGAAAACAGCTTCGTCAGCATCGCTCTGACCGTGCTGCTGGGGCTGGCCATCGGCCTGGCCTTCGGCGTGATGCAGGGCTTCCTGGTGAGCTACCTGGAAATTCAGCCCTTCATCGTCACGCTGGCCGGCATGTTCCTCTCCCGCGGACTGACGACCATGCTGTCCGTCAATCCCGTGAAGGTGACGCACGAGGGATTCCAGGCGCTGGTAAAGACAAAGATCAAGATCTCCCAGCTCGGCTACGTGGCGCAAAACGGGAATCTGATCCCGGCCAAGCTGGAAATCGGCTCGATCGTGGCGCTGTGCGTCGTGATCGGCGTATTCCTGATGCTGCGCTACACCAGAACGGGCCGGAACATCTATGCCATCGGCGGCAACCAGCAGAGCGCGCTGATGCTGGGCATCAACGTGAAGCGCACCCGCTTCGCAAGCTATGTGGTCAGCGGCCTGCTCAGCGGCCTGGCCGGCCTGGTATTCCTGCTGCATAAACCGGCCGGAAACGCCAGCGTGGCCATGCGCAGCGAGATGGACGCCATCGCCGCGTCGATCATCGGCGGCACGCTGCTGACCGGCGGCGTGGGCAACGTGATCGGCACGTTCTTCGGCGCGATGATCCTGGCCACGATCCAGAAAATCATCGCCCTCAGCCCGCTGAACCAATCCTGGTGGCAGGAAATGGCCAACGGAGCCATGCTCGGCTTCTTCATCATCCTCCAGAGCGTCGTGCTTTCCTCGCGCGGCAAGGGGAAAATGCGCCTGCCGGCCTGGCTGACATTCGGAGGAAAAAGAAGCGTCGTTCAGAACCGCTGAAAAAAACCGGCAAATGAAAACATGGGGAGGGTGCCTGGCGCGCCCTCCCATTTATTATATGTCTGTATGTCGGCATTGTTCACCGCCAGAGACGCCGGCTAACGATCCCTCCGGCGTTCGGCAAGCAAAATGGCCCCCGCCAGCGCGGCGCTGAGCGCGTCCGCCGTGCATTGCGAGGCGAGAATGCCCTGGTAGCCGAAGAGCCGCGACGCGATCAGAAGAACACCGACGAAAATGATCCCCTGGCGGCTCAGGGAAAGCGCCAGCGCCGGAAGCGCCCTGCCGGAAGCCTGGCACAGGCAGGTGGTCAGCATGACAGCGCCGGCAAAAACGCTGCCGGCCGTCTGCCAGCGCAGCATGGGAACGCCCATTCGCACCAGCGCCTCATCCGGCGTGATCAGCCGGAGCAGGGGCTGCGCCGCGAAACAGACGAGCAGCGTCATCGTGAGCGACAGCGCGCCGAGGAACGTCAGGCAGAAGCGCAGCAGCCGGCGAATCGTCTGCCGCTCCCCCGCGCCGGCCAGGAACCCGAAGAGCGGAACGCCGCCGAAGGAGAAGCCCACCAGGATCATCTGCACGATCATGGTGACCTTGAGCACGATGCCCATCGCGGCGATCCTGTCGTCCCCGTAAACGAGCAGCTTCTGGTTCACCAGAATCGTGCACAGGCTGGTGGCGATATTCGTAATGGCGGCGGTGACGCCAATGGACAGCACATCCTTCAGGAAGGGAAGCTCAAGGCGCAGCAGGGGCCGGACGGATAGCACGGCGCTGCGCCGCAGCACGATGGCCAGCAGGAACAGAACGCTGCAGGCGTAGCCGATCACGGTGGCGATCGCCGCGCCCGCCGCGCCCATGCCGGGGATCAGCAGCGGATCCAGAATGATGTTGACCACCGCGCCAATCACCGTGCCCGCCATGGAAAAACCGGACATGCCCTCACAGCGCAGCAGATTCATGTGGATGAAATTGACCACGATCAGCGGCGCGCCGGCCAGCAGCACCGTTCCGTACTCCCTGGCGTAGGGCAGCGTATCCGGGCTGGAACCTAGCAGGGACAGGAAAGGATCCCTCAGCGCCAGCAGCGCCCCGCCCACCGCCGCGCCGACGGCGAGGGCGATCCAGAAGCAAAAAGCGCTGACCCGCCTTGCGTCCTCTGTGCGCCGCTGCCCCAGCAGCCGCGACAGCAGCGAGCTTCCGCCCTGCCCGAAGATGTTCCCGAAAGCCATCAGGATCATGAAGATCGGCGCGCAGAGGGAGACGCCGGCAATGAGCAGGGCGTTCCCGGTCTGCGCGATGAAATAGGTGTCCGCGAGATTATAGACGATGGTGACGATGGAGCCCATCACCACCGGCACGGACAGATGGAAGTAATTCGGGATCAGCCGCTCGCTGTCGAACCGGTTTCCCTGCCGCGTATTTTCCATTTTCATTTCTCCCCTCGTACGCATGATCGGGCGGCGTCCTCCCGTTTGCCAGCTTATGTCTCCTTCAGCCACACCGCCATGCCGCCCGACGCGCGATTGTCCCACACGCAGTAGGGAATCATCGTCAGTCCGCCCGCCCGGACGACCGTGACGCCGCCCAGCAGATCGGGCCGGAATGTTTCCGAAAGCGACGCTTCCCGGGGCAGAGCGGCCTCGGCGTGAAAGTATTCCGTGGGAATGCCGGGGTTATCCGTTTCCTCGGCGCAATACACCACCGGGCCGCGCATGACGGCGACGCGCCCGGCGTCCTCCAGCACCCGCGGGTCGGCATAGACCCGGCGAACGGGCATATCGGGTATGAATACGACGACATCCCCCACCCGGACATCAACGGATAAGTAGCCGTCCTGAACGTCGGGACGAAGCGCCTCGCCGTTGAGGCTCAGGGACCACGACTCGCACCAGCCGGGTTTGCGCACGCGCAGCGTCAGCGGCTCCCGGCAGGCTTCCACCGTCAGCTCGACGCGGCTGTGCCAGGGATAATCGGTGCGCTGCCGCAGGACGACGCCTTCTTCTGTCTCGACGCGGGAATCTATGAACTGGTTGACCGCCAGCGCGCCGGGGGCCTTGGCGTAAACATAACGGCCTATGGCGGGCACGAAGCGCACCAGATTCGTGGGACAGCAGGGCACCGTGAACCACTCGCGCCGGTGCGCCGCGCCGGTCGAAGCCAGCGGGTTTTCATAGAAATACCGATCGCCTCTCAGCGACAGGCCGGAGAGGATGCCGTTCATGATCTCCGTTTCCACCACGTCGGCATATTTGGACTGGCCCTCGATCAGGTTCATGCGGTGGTTCCAGAACGCCATACCGACGGAGGCGCAGGTTTCGCAATAGGCGTGCAGGTTCGGCTGTGAGAAATCGCGGGAAAAGCCCTCGTTGAAGGAGGACTGGCCGATGCCGCCGGTGATGTAGGTGTTGGCGGAGATCAGGTTGTCCCAAACCCGCTCCAGCGCCTGAACCAGCGCTCGCTCGCCCGTGACGGAGGCGACGTCCGCCACGCCGGAGTAATAGTACATGGCGCGCACGGCGTGGCCGGTGACATGCGTGAGCTCGCGCACAGGCGCGTTGTTCTGGCAGTATTCGTCGGTGAAAAAGGTCTTGTCATGGGAAAGCGGCAGGCGCAGCTTCACATGGCCGCGCTGCTCGATAAACCACCGGGCGTAGTCCAGATACTTTATTTCGCCGGTATAACGGTACAGGTGCGCCAGCGCCATTTCGACGCCCTCATGGCCGTTGATCCAGCCGTCTTTAAAAGACAGCACAGTCGACATCATCTGCTCCACAGCCCGCAGGGCGGCCTCGTAAAGCCGGCTGTCTCCGGTGGCCTCCCGCCAGGCGATGCCGGCCTCCACGATCTGCCCCACGCAGAACGCCTCGTGGTGATCCATATCCGTCCACCGCTGGCCGAGGTCTCCGAGGGTGAAGTACGTATAGAGGTATCCGTCTTCGCGCTGGGCGGCGCACACCTCGCCGACCATGCGATCGGCGAGGTCCCTGAGCTCTTCGTCGGGCTCGTCCATCAGGACATAAGCGATGCCCTCGATGGTCTTGTACACATCGGCGTCGTCAAAGAAAATGCCCCTGAAAGCGCCCTTCATACGGCCGGACGCCTTGCGGAAATTGTCCACGCGGCCGGTCTCCTCGCATTTGGCGGCGCAGGCGCGGGCCGTGACCTTGCGCACGGCGTCGACGCGGCTTTTCCACATGCCTCCGCAGATCTTGACGCGCTGAACGGGCTCGAACCGGACAGGACGGCTGGACATGGCGATTCCTCCGCTTCTTTTTGGATGTCAGCGCCCGGATGGAACGGACGCCGGCGAATGTTCCGCGCCGCCGCAAGGGATTGCGGCGGCGCTGCTCAAAAGACGCTGAAAACTGTTTTAAGGCGTTCCGGGAAAGACCTGTCAGCCCTCCGCGAATTTTTCGCGGTTGATCCACAGGCCGAGCGCCGGATTGGGCACAAAGTAGATCTCTTCGCCGTCGGGCATGGTGTTGTAGCCGTAGGCGAGCTTCTTCGGGTCGTAGCGCGCGGCCATTTCATCGTAGGAGGCGGCGTTGTAACCCACGCCCGCGATCTCCTCCTGCGTAATATTCTTCACCGCGTAGGTGATGCTGAAGCGGCCGTCGGACGAGCCGTGAACCATGTGCGCAGCCGCGCCCATATTGGCTTTCAGGTCGGTGTTGGCGGGGTTGTTCAGCGCCTCCAGCGTGTTGAGGCGGCCGCGGTAGCCGTACTTGCGGATGAGCCTGTCGACCTGCTCGTCCTCGCCGAACTTCGTAACGCCGGGCGCGAGGATGATGAGCTCGCCGCCGTCGGCCATGGCCATGCGCGTGCGGTAGACCGCCTTATTACCCAGCCATGTGCTCTTGAACTCGCCGGGATCGAGATACACCACGCACTTTTTGATGCCGTGCTCCACGAAATCGATGTTCTTCTGCTGCGACAGCTTGACCGCCTCGGTGAGGCAGTTGCGGCCCTCGCCGATGAACAGGCCGTGCGTACGGATCTTACCGCCCGGCGCGGTGGTCACGGTGAGCACGAACATGATGGGACGTTTGTTCAGGAAATGCTCCATGCCGTAGTCGAACAGCTTGCGCACGGGGGTATGATCCTTGCCCATCATGCGCTCCATGCCGTAGACCGCGCCGACCATGTGGCTCTTGTTGATCATGTCGCTGCCGCCCACGCCCACGAACAGGTTCTTCGCGTGGTTGGACATGCCGATGACCTCGTGCGGCACGACCTGGCCGGGAGAAATGATGAGATCATAGCTCTCGTCCATCACGCGCCTGTTGACCTCGACGCTCAGCGGCTCGTGCCAGAGCCCCTCGGTCACTTCCTCCAGGTATTCCCTCGGGATCTCGCCGAGCTTCACCACGTCGTTGCGCCAGTCGTGCGCGATGAACTCCTCATACGGGATATCGCCGAACATGGCCGCCGCCTGCTCGCGGCTCACGGGATCGTGGGTGCCCAGCGCGGGCATGAGATCAACCTGCACGCCCGCGTCCTTCAGGGCGTGGTAGTACACGTTGGTGATGAAGCCCGCGTTGGAATGGAAGCGGGTGAAGTCCGGCGGCAGGATGAGCACCTTTTTGAGGCTCCTGCCCTCCAGGGATTTGAGAAGCGCCGCCCTGATTTCGGCCTCCGTCAGGCCGGTCTCGGCCGTCGCGATGGTGAAAATATCGTTCATACTAATCCTCCCTGCGGAAACAGCATCGCCCGCCGGAAGAACATCCTCCGGCGGGTTCGCTTGAAAGGTTTAAGCGTTGTAGGTCGAAGCCGCGGTGTCGCCGCCGTGGCCGGTCCAGTTGGTGTGGAAGAACTCGCCGCGCGGGGCGTCGAGGCGCTCGTAGGTATGCGCGCCGAAATAGTCGCGCTGCGCCTGCAGCAGGTTCGCGGGCAGCCGCTCGGTGGTGTAGCCGTCGAAATAGCTCAGCGCTGAGGTCATCGCCGGGGCGGGCACGCCGTAACTGAGGGCGGCGGCAGCCACGGTGCGCCATGCGGGCAC
>JAFZRB010000057.1 GCA_017620115.1 Clostridia bacterium
CCACCACCGCTCTGGACGCCCACTTTCTCCAATCGATCAAGGGAGAGGAGAAGCTGATATATGAGCGAATCTGAACGGGATTTGAGCATTTTGACGCACATCATTCATTACTGCGACCAGATTGACGAGGCTATGTATACTGATGGAGGCGTCCATGGAAAACAATAATAACGGACAAAGGCCCGTCCGCAGCGCAAGACCGACTGCGAATCCCGCGGGAAAACCAAGCGTGAGAGGCGCGTCCGCAAGCGGCAGCAGAACCCAAAAGCCCGCCGCAGGGACAAATCGGGCAGCAAAACCCATATCCGGAATGAAAACGAGCCATAAGAGCCGGCGGAAGCAGCGGCAGAAAAACCAGTTCATCATCCTGGGCGCGGCTTTGGCGGTGGTGATCATCGTTATCGTCATCATCGTGGCGGCCCGCTCCGGCGGCAAGCCGAAGGACGATATCGCGGCAATTGCTGCGACCCAGACCGCGGATAACCCGTCCCCATGGCTCATAGACGGCGCCGCGCAGACAGCCGGCGATCCCAACGACGCGCCCGCCGACAACGCTCAGGAACAGCCCGTCGAAGCCTATACGGCGCTGGAATACCTGCGCAATCTCGTCCCCGGCGCGACAGCGCAGCCGGCGCAGTATCTTGAGGTCATCAAAAACGGCCCCGCAAGCGAGAAGCGCATCGCCGTTACCGTCGATGACCTCAATGAAGTCGACAACCTGAATCGCATCATGACCATTGCTGAAAGCAACGGAGCCAAGCTCACGCTGTTCGCCATTGGCAGCGTGGTGAACGAAAAGGCCGACCTGCAGGACGCGCTGAGGCGCGCCAACTCGCTGGGCTTTGAGATTGAGAACCACACCTATGATCACGACCGCCAGCACAGGCTGTATTCTCTGACAGACGAAGAGATGGCCTATCAGATCTATAAGACCCAGGTCGCGGTAAACAATGCGCTGAATGCGGATTATACGATGCACTTTTTGCGTATGCCCGGCGGCAACGGAGAGCATGATCTGCGCACTCACCAGTATCTGAACCAGCTGGGGAATTATAAGGCCATTGTCGACTGGAGCTATTCCGGCTCAGACGCAAAAATCAAGAGTATCAAGAACAATCTCAATCCGGGATACATTTACCTGTTCCACTGCAAGAAAGACGACCTTAAAAAGCTCGAAGAGTTTATTCCTTACGCTGTCGCGCAGGGCTATGAGCTTATAACGCTCAACGATCTGCTGGGATATCCGGCGAACGAGGTGGGCGAATACAATGCCGCCGCCTATGCGGAGATTCCGGCGCCTCTGCCCTTCGTCTATGAAGCGGATGTCGCGTTGGGCAACAAGGAATACTCGCAGCTGTACGCCGCGCAGCTGCTTCAAAACCGGCTTATCGAGCTTGGCTACCTTTCTTCGGGCGCCACTGTGGACGGGGATTACGGCGCTACGACAAAGCTCGCCGTGCGCCTGTTCCAGTACTATAACGGCCTGACCTACGACGGTTTCGCGGGCGTAAAGACGCAGGAGATACTCTTCTCCAGCCAGGCCAGGCGCAACACCAGCGGCTATATCGCGGGCGAGCCGGAGACTTATCCGACGGGCGAGGATCGCGTTCTGTTTGAAACCGAGACCTGAGGCGGTCGCATACTTCGTCAGGTTCATTCCGCTCGCCCTGCGACGGGAGGCCCGTGAAATAGAGGAAAAATGAAAAAGATATCTTATCGGAACGCGGCGGCCGTTGAGGCTATCCTGAAAGACGCTGTATTTGTCGGAAAACTGGCGGACGATAACTATGAAAGCAACGGTCACGCCATAGCATACACCGGATACAAATACCTGTACCGCGGTCCGTCAGGGAATTACATTGTCAACTCGCGCCTGGATCGGGGATACCATCCGCCCAAACAACGGGTTCTCTCATTGCCGATGACTGTGAGGACCGCGGAATATCTGTCATATGAAGCGGAGCATCAGGCGGAGTACTCGGACTGGTACGACATGATCGGGGAAGAGACCGTGGAGACCGGACAGGACGAGCCGAAGCGCGTTAAGGGGTTCGCCGGACTGCTGAAACGGTTCTTCGGAAAGTGAGCCCGTATTTCAGACCTTTTGAGGAACCGCCTCGCGAGGGGCGGCTCCTTTTCTTTTTCCTGATGGCCCGAGTTTTCCCTTTTCAGTGTCCCGCGATCCGCGCCCATACCGCAAGAAACGAGCGTTGACAGAGCAAGGAATGATTATGAACGGCGGGGGTCCTGTCTTTACAGGATCGCGAAACTGTGTCATAATAAACAGGGAATATTCCGGGTTCAATCAGTCCGATGAACGCGAAAGGAAAACGGCTATGACTGCACAGGTTAACCGGGAGCAGAAGGTTCGGCTTAAATCGAAAAAGGGATGGTTTCTGCGGGATTGGCGGCTGTATGTCATGCTGATCCTGCCGGTGATGTATTACCTGATCTTTTGCTATAAACCCATGCTGGGGCTGATGATCGCCTTCCAGAAGTACAATATGTTCAAGGGCATGTGGGGCAGCAAGTTCATCGGGCTGGAGAATTTCCGGTTCGTCATGAGCATGCCGGATTTCCCCGTTGCGCTGAAAAATACCCTGCTGCTGAATTTCATGGGGCTGATCGCCGGGTTCCCCGTCCCCATCGTGCTGGCCATCATGCTCAACGAGCTCAAGTCCATCGGCTTCAAAAAGGTGTCGCAGACCCTTCTTTACCTGCCGCATTTCCTCTCCTGGATCATCATCGGCGGTATGGTGCTGCAGATTTTCTCGCCCACGAGCGGCATCATCAACGCGACGCTGCTCAAGTGGGGCTGGATCGATAAATCCATCCCCTTCCTCACGGACGGCGTCCACTGGCAGATTACTTATACGTTGGTGGGCGTGTGGCAGAATATGGGCTGGGGCACGATTCTGTATCTGTCCGCCATCACCGGCATCAACATGGAGCTGTTTGAGGCGGCCAGGATCGACGGCGCCAACAAACTGCAGCAGATCTGGCACGTAACCCTGCCCGGTATCCGCTCGACCATTGTGGTGCTGCTGATCCTCAACGTCGGCCAGATGATGAACATCTCCTTCGACCGGCCCTTCATCATGGGCAATCCCATGGTGCAGAAATACTGCGACGTGCTTTCCACCTTCGTTTACCGCGCGGGCATTACCAATTCCCAGTTCGCCCGCGCCACGGCGATCGGCCTGTTTCAGTCCATCGTCGGGCTGGTTCTGATTTCCTGCGCGAACTTCGTCACCAAGCGGCTTGGCGAAGAAGGCATCTGGTAAGGGGGCGCAAGGATGAACATGGTATCGCGATCCGCCGTAAGGCGCCAGAAGGTATGGAGCGCGCCGCAGATCATACTGGCGCTCATTATCCTGCTCGTCAGCCTGACCTGCGTGCTGCCGTTTGTCAATGTGGCGGCGCTGTCGCTGAGCTCCAAGTCCGCCATCCTGCGCGGCGACGTGTCCTTCTGGCCCGTCGAATTTGAGGCCACGGCCTATAAGGCCATTTTCTCAGATCCCAGCATGATGCGTTCTCTCCTGTTCACCGTCGTCATTACGCTCGTCTATACGGCGTTTTCCATGACGATGACGGTTCTCATGGCCTATCCCCTCACGAAAAAACGGCTTCGCGGCCGGAAATTCTTCAACGTGCTGGCCCTGTTTACCATGTACTTTTCGGGCGGCACCATCCCGATCTACCTGAACCTGAAGGAGCTTGGCCTGCTGGATACGCCCTGGTCGCTGATCCTGCCCGCCATGCTTTCAACCTACAACATGATCATTCTGAAGAGCTTTTTCACCGCGCTGCCCGGCGAGCTGGAGGAAGCCGCCATCATCGACGGGGCGAACGATTTCCAGGTTCTGGCGCGGGTCTACCTGCCCCTTTCCATGGCGTCGCTGGCCACGCTGACGCTGTTCTACGCCGTCGGCAAATGGAACAGCTTCCAGGACGCTCTGTATTACATCCAGACCAAGGCGTACCAGCCCCTGCAGCTGAAGCTGTATCACATCATCAAAGGTTCGCAGGCCGTGGATATCGCCCAGATGGAGGGCGGCAGCAGCACGGTGGCCACCAGCATTTCCGAATCCATCGAGCCGGCCACCATCATCTTCGCAACGCTTCCGATCCTGGTGGTTTATCCGTTCGTGCAGCGTTACTTCGTCGCCGGCGTCACCATAGGCGCCGTCAAAGGCTGAGAGGGATCGCGGCGTTCCCTCCGCGTCATTTTTGCGCCCTGCCGCCCCACGGCGGTAAATATTATAAAAAGGAGCGAGAAAACCATGAAAAAGACCCTGGCAATCCTGTTGGCCCTGGCGCTGCTGATTGGTCTGACTCCGGCCGCGATGGCCGATGATGACTGGATCACCCTGCGCGTGGAGACTTACGACCGCGAAATCACCGGCCTGGACGTGACGAACTGCTGGCAGCTTCATTACGCTCAGGAGCATTTCGGCGATCCCAACCACATCAAGCTGGAGTTCGTTTCCTTCGCCCGCTGGACGGAGGGAGACCTGCTGACCAACGCGCTGGCCGGCGGCACCGCCCCTGACATCTGCCTCACCTACAACGGCGGCCTCGTGCAGCAGGCCATCGACGACGAGGGCATCTGGCAGCTGGACGACCTGCTGAACGAGTACGGCGCCAACCTCAAGGCCTTCCTGGGCGACGAGCTGCTCGGCTACGGCCAGAGCGACCATGACGGCGACGGCGTCAAGGAGCAGTGGTACATCCCCGCCCGCCGCATCAGCCGCGCCAACGTGGGCAATTTCATCCGCGAAGACTGGCTCAAGGCGCTGAACATGGAAAAGCCCACCACGGTGGAAGAGTTCACCGAGTACCTGCGCCAGGCCAAGGCGGCCAATCTGGGCGGCGAGACCACGGTGCCCTTCTCCTTCGGCATTTACGCGCCCGACCCGCTGTATAACGTGCGCCGCTTCACCGACGCGTTCGTGGATTTCAGCCAGGTGACCGAGGAAGACTGGTTCGCCTATGCCCGCAATCCCGAGATGCTGCCCGGCGCGAAGGAAGGCTTCCGTTGGCTGAACACCCTGTATCATGAGGGCCTGATCCCCGACACCTTCGCCCTCACCGACAACGACAAGGCCAACGACACCGCGCTCATCATGGGTTACAACGGCTTCTTCTCCCAGCAGCCCGACCAGCCCTGGCGCACCGACAAGAACTACCAGATCGAGCTCGAGAAGAACGTTGCGGACGGCCACTGGGTCACCGTGAACTGCTTCTACAACGAGAGCCTGGGCAAGTACCTGCATGACATCTATGCGCCCGCCGGCCTGAGCATCATCATCCCCCTGACGACGGATGAGAAGACGGCCGTCGCCGCCATGCAGTATATGGACTGGATGGCCGTTCCGGAGAACATGTTCGCCATGCAGAACGGCATCGAGGGCATCAACTTTGAAGGCTTCACCGAGAACGGCATCCCCTATGGCGTGAAGAGCGCCGACGCCGTGCCGGACGAGAACAAGATGCACGCCGGCGATATCTGCTTCATCTCCAACGGCCTGTGCTATGGCGATGACGAGAAGAACGCCGCCGCGCTGGCGCTGCCCTTCGCCGGTTACGAGGACGATGTTGTGGCGTCCTATGTGGACTCCCTCACCGACGCCTGGACCCAGGTCAGCTTCACGGTCAGCGTGCAGGCTGAAACCGACTACGGCGCCACCGTCAAGAGCAAGCAGGGCGAGTTCCTGGCCGCTGTGGTCAGCTGCGACGCCGACCAGTTCGACGCGGTGTTCGATGCCGGCATCCAGGAGATCCTCCAGTCCGGCGCCGCGCAGATGATCGAGGAGTTCCGCGCGACCTATCAGGATGGCAACTATCGCGGCGTGTTCCCCGGCAACCTGTAATACAAAACCGGATACTGCGCAGTCTGCCCGAAACAGTCGCTGTTTCGGCAAAAGGGGGTTCGTCTCAGCTGAGGCGAACCCCCTTGGTTGTAGCCGAACGAAACCTCCGATTCAGGCGCGGGCATATCGTTATTCTTCATCCGGCAGGTCGTCCATGCGGATGCAGTACCGGGGCAGGCGCTCCCTTATGATGCGCAGCGTTTCCTGCCGGGAATAACCCTGGCCGAGCAGCCAGGCGGCCGGGCCCGCGCAGACGTGCTCGAACAGCGGCGTCTGCGCGCACAGCGCGGGGTTGATTTCTCTGATTTCGCGGCAATACGTCTCGTACATCAGGCTGTGCTTCTTCCAGGCGCCGCCGCACAGCGTGATGACGCGGCCGGGATCATTCGGCGCGATCTTCCTCAGCAGGCTCCCGGTCTGAACGGCGAGCACGCGTCCCGCTTCCCGCACGATTGACCGCGCCACGGCGTCGCCGGCGTCGCAGGCCCGCCCGATCAGCGGCGTCAGCTCGCCCAGCATGCGATAAGGGGCCGGGTGCCGCTTCAGAATCCCCACCATATCGCTCACGCTGTCCGCCTGCCAGGCTTCCTGAATGAGGGGGAGAAGCGCGGTCGGCTCGCCCCAGCCGTTCACGGCCCTGCTTATGGCGCGCACGGCCTGCAGCCCCATCCATGGGCCGCTCCCCTGGTCGCCGAAAATAGGGCCCAGATAGCCGACGGATTCCCGGCTGCCGTCCGCCTTCACCCATGATACCCCCGCCCCGGTGCCAGACAGCGCCAGCAGCCCCTGCCGTTTCAGATTGCCGGCGAGCAGCCCCGCGGCCTTTTCGTCGCAGCGTATAAAGCGATCCACTTTGATCCGCCGGCTCAATTCGTCGGTCAATTCCTGCACGGGCCCGACAAAGACCGC